>CAMPHX010000193.1 GCA_946886085.1 uncultured Flavobacteriales bacterium
TAGTAATATTGATGCGTGTAAAAGATTTGCTGATGGACATACTGAAATTTTATCAAGTTATGGCATAAAAAAAGTTACGTCTGCTAATACAGATTGGTTTTATGATTCTAATGTTTTTTTAATCATGGTAGAATCTATCACAGGAAATGAAATTTATGGTGGAGCAAGACTCCATATAAAAAATCACAATTATAAACTACCAATTGAGAGTGCTTTAGAAAACTTAGATAAAAACATACAAAATTTAATTAATGAGGATGTTGTTAATAAAACTGGTGAATTATGTGGTTTGTGGAACACTAGAAACATGTCTGGGACTGGATTAAGTGCTATTTTAATTCGTACGGGCATTGCTAAAGCTGGTATTTTAATTGCAGAAAAATTAAATCTTGATTCATTATATACTCTCAGTGCACCTTGGACAATTAATATGGTAAAAAATATGGGATTTGTAATTGAAGAATCAATTGGAGATTTCGGTCAATTTGAGTATCCTAATCCAGATTTAATTGCTACAGTTTTGGTTTTGAAAGATATAAAAACTTTAAAATTTGCAACTAAAGATGAACGAAATACCATTTTAAGTTTAAGAGAGAAACCTCATCAAAAAAGATTAGAAGAAGGTCCAAAAGGTACAATAGAAATTGAATACGATTTATATTTGCGTATTAATAAAAATGTTCATGAAAATGAAATTTAATTTAATAAAATTACTTCTATTATTTCTGTATAGCATAAGCATAACAGAATTAAATGCTAATGAATCATTTGTATTTAACAAAGAAGACGAAATAATTACTAAATTTTCTGAATTACAAATCTATATAGACAGCACGAAAAATTTAAAAGCATCAGATATTGCTAAATTATCTGATAAAGAGTTTAACTCAATTCCTAATGGCATTCCTAATTTGGGTGTTACTAAATATAACTTTTGGATTAAACTTTCCATTACCAATTCA
Organism: uncultured Flavobacteriales bacterium; assembly: GCA_946886085.1. Next base: position 963 of record CAMPHX010000193.1, read on the forward strand.
TCAGATTTTAAAAATTTAATCTTAGGAATTAATAATCCATTAATAGATACTATTGAGTTATACGAGTTCTCCCAAACACCTATCCAAATTAGCATTCAGGGAGATAAAATGAATTATCACAATAGAAAATATGATAATCAAAATTTTTTATTTGACCTTGAAATACTTCCAACTCAAACAAAAACTTATTTAATAAAAGTTAATAGTTGGGAGCAGCTAATGTTACCAATTTATATAGGAGAAAAACAAGCCATTTATGAAGCTAATTCAAAAAATGATTTAATCTTTGGAATTTTCTTTGGACTGATGTTCTTTTTAGTGCTTTATAATTTGTTTATCTACTTTTCAACTAAAGATATTAGTTATATATACTATGTGTGTTATGCATTTTTTATAACACTTACTCAAGCCGCGCTAAATGGCTATACCTTTAGGTTTCTATTCCCCTCTTTTCCTATAATTTCAAACGCTACTCTAGTTATTTTTAATTCTTTAGCAGGTTTAGCTACAATTCTATTTATTCAGAATTTTTTAACCCTTAAATTTTATTTTCCTAAACTTAGAATTGGATATTATTTAATCTCTTTACTCTATTTAGGTGGAATTTTTTCAATCTTATTCGGCTTATATCACATTAGTTATAATCTAATGGATATTGGAGGTTTATTAATCGCTCCTTTTTCTTTATTCATTGCTATAAGAATTGCTCTTAAAGGAAATCGTTCTGCTAAAATATTTTTATTAGCATGGACATTTTTTTTAGTTGGAGTTATTCTTTTTGTATTAAAAAATGCAAGTATACTACCCTCAAATAACCTTACCAATTACACAATGACTATTGGTATTGCAATTGAGGGAATTCTTATTTCTTTTGCTCTTGCAGATAAAATAAACTTAATGCGAAAAGAAAAAGACGAATATCAACAACAGGCTATTCAAGCGTTGAAAGAAAATCAATTACTAATTAAAGAACAAAATGTAATCTTAGAACAAAAAGTAATAGAACGTACTACCGAATTAAACAAAGCTATCGAAGATTTAAAACAGGCTCAATCGCAATTGGTAGAATCTGAAAAAATGGCTTCTCTTGGTCAACTTACTGCTGGAATTGCCCATGAAATTAATAACCCTATCAATTTTGTTTCTTCAAATGTGTTTCCTCTAAAACAAGATATTGAAGATTTAAAAAGCATCTTAAACAAATACGAAGAAATTACTGAAAGTGCTGATTTAAAAAGTAAACTAAACGAAATAAATCAACTTAAGAATGAGCTTGATTACGAAATTTTGTTGGAAGAACTCGACACCATAATTCATGGAATAGAAGACGGTGCTAAAAGAACTGCCGAAATTGTGAGTGGCTTAAGAAATTTTTCCAGATTAGATGAAAGCGAATTTCAAAGTGCTAATGTTAATGATTGTATCAGTACCACTTTAAAAATTATTAAACCCAAATTGACCGATATAAAAATCATAACCGAACTTGAAGATATTCCTCCCATTGATTGTTACCCCGGAAAACTCAACCAATTCTTTTTAAACACAATAGACAATGCCATTTATGCCATTAATGCAGTAAAAAAAACTAATCATAAAGGGAAAATTGAAATTAAAACAGCTCTAAAGAATGACTATATTATAGTTACACTAAAGGATAATGGTATTGGTATGGACGAAAACACTAAAAATAAAATTTTCGACCCTTTTTTTACTACTAAAGATGTAGGTGAAGGAACCGGTTTAGGCATGTCTATCGCTCATGGAATTCTTGAAATGCACCAAGCAAAAATTGAAATTGAATCAGAAATTGATAAAGGAACTCAAATAAAAATATTTTTACCCTTAACTTTACCAACATGGAAAGAATAAATGTTTTATATCTCGATGACGAAGCTTCCAATCTAAAAGCTTTTAAAGCTGCTTACAGAAGGATTTTTAATGTCTATACTGCACTATCAGCCGAAGAAGGTTATAAAGTACTAAAACAATTTCCTATCGAAGTTATTATTGCTGATCAACGTATGCCCGGTAAAACAGGTGTGGATTTTTTTCAATCTATTTTAGAAACTTATCCTCACCCTATTAGAATTTTACTAACTGCCTATACTGATATTAATGCTGTTATTGACGCCATAAATAAAGGACAAGTTTACCGATATGTTACCAAGCCATGGAATGATTTCGACCTTAAACTTACCATAGAAAATGCCTATCAATTATATTTATTAAAAGAACAACATAATAAACTTAACGCCAAATATCACAAAGTTTTTACCCAAGCAACCGATCCAATCATCCTTTTCGATTTAAAAGGTAGAATTATAGATTATAACAAATCTGCTGTCGATTTTATTAAATCTGCCCCGGAAGATAGCCTGAATTTAAAAACTTTTTCTTCTTTCTTTAAGAACAAATCGGATATTGCTAAAGTTGTCAATAAGATTAATGAAGACGGCTATATTAAAGATTCTGAATATAAGTTAGTTCTAAAAAATGACGAAGTTAGAAATTGCCTTATTTCCGTAAATTCTATCAATGATAGTTATGGCAACCCTGTAATTTTTCAAGTAATTATTAAAGATTACACCGAACACCATAGAGTGAACCAACTTTTATTAAAAACCATTATCAAAACTCAAGAAAAAGAACGAGAAAGAATTTCAAGAGATTTGCATGATGGAGTAGGACAATCGTTAGCCGCCATTAAACTTCATATTGAAAACATTAAATATGAATCTACACATACTAAAGAATTAGAAACAATCTCTAACATACTAAAAGACACCATTAAAGACTTAAGATCCATTTGTTACGAAACATTACCTTTAGTGCTTTATGATCATGGATTAGAAAAAGCTGTTCAAGATTTAATTTCTAAAAACATTTCGCATCAGTTAGATATAAATTTAAATTGCGATGACAATCTTCCTGAACTAGGTAAACACCTTAACGTTGCTATTTTTAGAATTATTCAAGAGTTTATTTCCAATACCATTAAACATGGTAACGCATCACTTGTAAATATAACTATTTCTAGAGTGGAAGAAAACGTTTTAATTGAATTAAAAGACAACGGAGTAGGTTTTGAAATTGCTGACTTATCAGTCAACCATGGTCATGGAATTCAAAATATTAAAAGTAGAGTAGAATCTTTTGCAGGAACGTTAGTTATGGAA
>CAMPHX010000194.1 GCA_946886085.1 uncultured Flavobacteriales bacterium
GTGTGTGTTTAGGTGTTGAAAAAATTGAGTTATAATTTACCTTTTAAAGGATAAAAAAGTTACAAAAAAAGAGCATTAAATTTATATAAACTTTTTCAACTCCAATTTTTCACCATCAAAAACTGCATAAGTATTATGCTTTATCCATTCTCCTAAATTAAAATATATGGAGTTCTCACTAATTCGAATTTCCAACGGTAAATGGCGGTGTCCGAAAACAAAATAGTCGATTTGTTCTTTTTTTAAGTAGTCTTTACAAAAATGATAGAGCAATTCTTTTTCTTTACCTTCAAATTTTTCATCATAGGTAATGTTATTTTTTCTACTTTTTCTGCTCCACGCATTAGCAACACCTATTCCCAAATTAGGATGAATACGTGCAAACAACCACTGACAAACTTTACTCGAAAAAACTGCTTTCAGCATTTTGTATTGTTTATCGCCCGGACCAAGTCCATCACCATGTCCTATGAAAAATTTCTTTCCATTATATTCACGTATAATAGGTTCTCTGTATAATTTAACCCCTAATTCCTCAGGTAAATAATCAAAAATCCACATGTCGTGATTACCAGTAAAAACATGAATAGGAATACCACTATCAGTTATTTCAGCAATTTTTCCTTGCAAACGAACAAACCCTTTGGGGATGACGGTTTTGTATTCAAACCAAAAGTCGAAAATATCACCTAATAAATATATTTCCGAAGCATCTTTTTTTACTTCATCTAACCACTTCACTATCCTATCTTCACGTTTTTTGCTTTCTTCATAATTAGGTGCTCCTAAATGAAAATCTGAGGCAAAGTATATTTTGGTGGATGTACTCATTTTTGAGGGGTAAAGATAAGTTTTTCTATTTCAACTTTACAAGTTTGCATAAACAAATGGTTTAACCACATAGTAACATAGTATTTATTGCAGAAAAAGTTCAACATAAGCCTCCATATAGTATGTTTCCATAAAATGGAAACACTATGAGATACTATAAATATCTTTGGCTATATTTTTCTATGTATCTATGTGGTTTGAATTGCAAAAATTAGATTGATAATATTACATATCAAATTTTCTAATTAACTCAAAAGGCTGTATCAATTTTAGGTTCAATACAAATCTGATTTTGTCTTGATATTTCAAGTGGTTTAACTCACTTGAAGATGTAATTGGAAAATATACTTCAAAAAAATCGGGTATAACATTTACCGCCACTCCAAAATTGTAAGCAAAATCGGAAACTCTATCCACTTCATTACCTGAAAAATCTCGTGTAAGCGTTGCTGCCATACCAACATCGGCATATAAACTAAGATGCTTTGTAAACAAACTACTTTCAACATTTACTGAATTCATCCATTTATTTGCCTGCATAAACTGCCCTTGCGATTCAGGAATTACAGGATTTCTGAACCCACCATCAATTATTGCAATTTGCTGATTAAATCTACCAACAGCATCATTTCTACCTAAAAATAATTCATTATACATATAGTCTGATGCTTCAGTTCCGCTAAAGTTGTAGTTAAAACGGCTATTTTGCTGTTCATCTCTGTTATACAGAAATCTCCCAACAAAAAATCTAAAATGCAAACCTGTACCGGAATTTTTGTAAGCAAAACTATAATGTGCTTCTACGTTTAATTTGACAAAATCTTGATGTTGTTGCACATTTGCTTTTAACATATATGGATTTATAGGATGTTTGCTTTTTACTCCAACATTGATATTATTAATATAGAAATAACTTAACGTGTCTTCGTAAAGTACTTTGCCGTTTTCATCTCTTTTAGAAAAATCGGTATTTTCTTCAAAAATATTTACAAACTCATAGCTAAAAAATGTACTTTTAGCTTGTCTAGCTCTGTTTTTTCTAAAATCTATTTCAATTCTCGGATTAACTTTATAGTACTTCAATGCCTGCTCACCATAATTTAACATGGTAAAAGATTTTGCACTTGCTCCTACTGCCATATTTTGTATAAATGTATTGGGCATAATATGATAAAATGCGGAAGCATAACCATTAATTTCGTTCGTAGAAAATGAATAAAGCGGAGCCAAAATGTACTCGAACTTTTTGGACGGTATAAGAGAATTATAAAAAGCCATCCCCATCATAAACTTATCGTTGTTATTCCAACCTGCAATTGGCGAAAAAAACAACTGTGTTTTATCAGGGTTTTCTATACTCCCCACCCACTGCAAGCGTAAAGGCTCCATGGTTTTGAATAATCCTTTAGTCTTTAGCGTATTGTTTTGTCTATTTATTTCAGGAATGTTTTTCTGTGCATCAATTTTATAGCTATCGTAATCGCCTTTTTCAAAAGGAACAAACGCTTTTTTAGCAATAGGCTCATACCATTGTGTAGTTACTATTTTACCATCTTTAATTCCAGAAACAGAGAAAGGTCCGTTTATTTTACCCTTATTTTTAACTTTCAATAAAGGATTTCCAAGCGTATCAGTTTTGGCTCTGACAATTTTATAATCAATTTTTTTTGTAGTTTTTATCATATCATCAAAAAACCAATCGAGATTTTCGCCTGTTTCTTCTTCAAAAATTTTTCTTAAATCTTTTGGTTGTGGATGTTTAAATTTCCATTCCTGAAAATAGCGTTGCATACATTCATCAAACTTTTCCTCTCCCAAATAATTCATTAAATAATCAAAAACAATAGCAGATTTTGAGTAAACAATTCCAGCATAGTTTAAAGATGTATATTCAGCTGCTGCTAGTTCTATAGGCTGATCTTTGTTTCTTTTCGCATTTAGTAAATAAGCTAATTCATATTGATGTTTATGTGGATGACTTGCCAAATCGAACCAATTGAAAACTTTTTCATTTTTATCATCAAGTTCTCCAACTAACAACCTTTCGGGATATTTAGTTCTTACATATCTCAACTCATTAAATGAATTGATACCTTCATCCATCCATGGATGTAAACGTTCGTTTGTTCCTAAAATACCGTAAAACCAATTATGTCCTACTTCGTGCATAATTACAGTTTCTAACGAAAAGGCATCACCCGATTGTCCAATTACCGTAACATTAGGATATTCCATTCCAGCTCCTGCACTTAACGCTCCATCTACAGCAGTAACCTGTTTGTAAGGATAATTGCCATTCCACAAAGAATAATAGTAAGTAGCATCATTTAGATATTCAATGCTTTTTTTCCATAAATCGGCTTCATTGTTGGTAAACATTGCCCAGGTAGTTACTTTTTCTTTTGAGTTAGGCAATTCTATTTCTCCTTTTAAAATATGATATCGTTTATCGGCAAACCAAGCAAAATCATGTACTTTTTCCTGATGGTAATGAAGTGTTTTTGTTTCAGAGGAAGACTCCGGAAAAGACAAGTCCATATCAAACTCTTCAATTGTTGCAGTATAATTAGCAATACTATCGAGCCATTTCATTTCTGCTTCACCATTAATCAAATCGCCTGTTGCACCTACCCTGTAGTTTTTAGGCAAAGTAATATGTACATCAAAAGTTCCAAATTCAGAATAAAATTCTCCCTGATTTAGATAAGGCATTTGGTGCCAACCGTTTTCATCATAAACAGCAGGTTTAGGATACCACTGAGTAATCTGATAAGATTGCTCCATATGTCCAAGTCGTGAGAAAACACCTAAGGGTAATTTCACACTAAAAGGCGTATAAATTTCTACTGATTCTCCGGGCAAAAGTGGCTCCGGCAAATATACAATGGCAACATCTTCATTTTCTTCAGTAATAGTCCAAATAGCTACTTCACCATTTACTTTAAATTCCAATCCATCAATAAAACCCAAATGTTTATCGTGAGAAAAATACAACATGGTATTATTTTCTTCCAACAACTGTTTCGTTAAAGCGGTTTTATGATCTTTATAAGCATTTGGCCATAAATGAAAATAGATATAGTTCAGCGTTTTTTTAGAATTATTCTTGTACCAAATAGTTTCTTTTCCATCCAACTGATGTAGTTCATCATTTAAAGCAACATGAATTTCATAATTTACTTCTTGCTGAAAATAGTTTGAATCGGGCTGTGCGAAAAACTCAGCAAACAATAAAAAAAACGATAGTCCTAGTAAGAATTTCTTGATTAATCTATAGAATAAAAACTAATTCGTCCTTATC
>CAMPHX010000195.1 GCA_946886085.1 uncultured Flavobacteriales bacterium
TTAGGAAGCATTAACCATACGTTATTGAGCATAGAAAGCTTACAAACTCGAAACATCAACATAAAAGGAATTATTTTTAATGGTGAGGAAAATACAAATAGCGAAGAGTTTATTTTGTCTCATACAAAAGTTAACTGCTTAGGAAGAATAAAACAACACGCTGTTATAAATAAAGAGGTAGTTTTGTCTTATAAAAACCATTTTCAATCGCTTTTATGAGTAAGCAACATGTTAACGTAATAATAATTGGAGGTGGTGCGGCCGGTTTTTTTGCTGCTATCAATATTGCCGAACTTCATCCTCACCTATCTGTTGCTATTTTAGAAAAAACTTCTCACTTATTAAAAAAAGTAAAAATTTCGGGTGGTGGAAGATGCAATGTAACGCACGCCTGTTTTGAGCCTAAAGAACTTAGTAACTATTACCCTAGAGGAGGAAAAGAATTGTTAGGTGCTTTCTATCAATTTCAGCCACTTAATACTATTGAATGGTTTGCATCAAAAAATATTGAATTAACAACTGAAAGTGACGGAAGAATGTTTCCTGTTTCTAATACTTCAGAAACCATAGTGAATTGCTTTTTACACCTTGCTAAAAAGCATAAAATAGCTATTATTACCGAAACCAAAGTAGAAAAAATTCTGCCTTTAACTAATGGTTTTGAACTAACTAGCAACAACGGAGAATTTACAGCAGAAAAAATTGTAGTAACCGCAGGAGGTTTTAACAAAACAGAACAATACCAGTTCTTAACCGATTTAGGACATAGCATTCAACCGCCAATTCCATCTCTTTTTACATTTAATTTACCTCAGCACCCCATTTGCGAGCTTCAGGGAATAAGCATAAATCATGTAGCTATAAAAATTAAAGAAAGTAACTATAAAGAAGAAGGTCCGTTATTAATTACCCACTGGGGAATGAGTGGTCCGGCAGTATTAAAACTCAGTGCTTGGGCAGCTCGTTTTCTGCAAGAAAAGAACTATAACTTTACTTATTTTGTTAATTGGTTGTCCAACTTATCGGCAGAACAAATTACAGCACAATTAACTACTTTTAAAACTACGGTTGCTACCAAAAAAGTAAGCAATGCTTTTCCGTTTGATTTTCCTAAAAAATTAACCTTATATTTTTTGCAAAAGGCTACTATAAATGAAAATATCAATTGGGGAGATGTTTCTAAAAAACAACTTCAGCTTTTAACCAACATCTTAGCTGCCGATGAATATTTTTCTAAAGGAAAAACCACCTTTAAACAAGAGTTTGTTACCTGCGGAGGCATAAAACTTAATGAAGTCAATTTTAAAACCATGGAAAGTAAACTACACGCCAATTTATTTTTTTCGGGAGAAGTGCTAGATATTGATGCGCTTACCGGAGGTTTTAATTTTCAAGCGGCATGGACTACCGCATGGATTACTGCTCAACATATAAACGGTTAATAGCATACGCAAGGGGTCGCGGGTTCGAGTCCCGTCCGAACCATAAACCATAGTCTGCATAGCTGTATAAAAAACATGTTATAGTTTTACTCTCTCTTTACTAAAAAAACATAGAGTACAAACTCTATTGTTACTACACTTAATATCTCTACTGATGTAGAAGTAGTAAACTAATACCAACAACATATTTTTAAAACTAAAAAGGCTATCCTAATTTTTGGACAGCCTCTTTTTTTATATAAAGTTCAATTCTTAACCTTATTTTTTCACCATTTTTTTAGTAGCGATGAGTTTACCATCAGCGATGAGGGAGTAGGTATAAATTCCTTTTTCAAGATTTTCACCATAAACGGTAAGTGTTCCGTTACCACGTTCGGTAATGTTTACTTCATTAATAATTCTACCGCTCATATCGTAGAATAACAACTTAGCATTCAACACGTCACCAGGTAGCACATAGTTAATTTGCGTACTTTCTTTAAAAGGATTAGGCAAATTTTGGTCTAATACAATGGCTGTTGTATTTTCCAAGGTAATAGTTTGAGTACTTATTTTATTACCATTACCACCACTATTGTTATTGCAAATACCAATATTATTAATACAAGCTTCTAATGTAGCTAATCTATCTTCTAAATTGGTGTTAATGGAATCTTGAATAGTAACTAAAACATTCATACTATCAATCTGATTTTGTTGTTCTTTAATTGCTTCAATTAATAAAGCGTTAATACGAGCATAATCCATTGTGTATGCTTGTAGTAATGAATCATATTCTGTTACTTCTGTTAAAACAGTATCAACATTTTGAGCAATTAATCCTACTTGTCTGTCAGTTGAAAAATCTAAATTAGGATAGTTGGTATTATCATAGTCGTAATAAACTCCATTTAGTTTTTTTACTTTTTGTAAGGCATTGGTAATTGGTGTAATATTCGTTTTAAAATTAAGGTCTGAAGGAGAGTTATAAAGAGTAGCATACATAGGACCGTTTACTTCTAGTATATTACCTGTATTCCAAACAGCACACACATCGGGTTCAACATTGTTGGCAGCTGCATTAGCTTGACTAAACCCAACGCTTACAACACCGCCATCTTGAGGGATGTTTATAGCAATATTTTGAGAGCCATCCACATTTAAATTGGTTTCAAACCAAGCTGCTACAGTTCTGCATGTTGCTAAATCAATAGTTTCTCCAGAGTTTTGAGCATACAAACCAATAGAACTATTATCATCAGGAGGTGATGTATTGTCAGTATTTAAAACATAAGCTCCTGTTGTTCCTGAGTCTGTTGTAGTTTGATAAACATGTAGTTTCCCTGCTAGTGGATTTAAACAATTTGTTCCAATACCAACATTGTTTTGTTGCATAGTTCCTCCATTACCTGTAAAATGAAAATCGAAATTATTTAATTGGATTTCACTGTCAGCTGTTAGTTGTGCAGGAGAACCACTACCACAAGCAGACCCCATTCCTCCTCCTCCACTTCCACCGCTTCCAATGGAATCAGCATTAACATAAATAACATTACCAACAGAGTCAACAACCAATACGCCCAAACCAGGATTTGTATTCAAAGGAGGAGTACTTGCTGTAAGATTAGTAAATTGTAACCCGCTACTACCGCCTATTGTAGAAACAAGACCTAATCCTGGGTCTAATGTAGATGAGGTAATTACTAATCTGTTGGTAATAGTATCTGATAAACTAATGGCGGTTCCTATTTCTACTCTTCCTATAGCATTCATAAGCATTTTAACGGAACCAACATTTTGCCACGAAAAAGCATTTCTGTTTTCTATTTCAGAAATGGCATCTATAGCATTGGTGTTATATTCCCAATCTTTACCCACTATAAAGCGTTGCACAGGAGCTATATTAACATTTAAATCTTGTGAAGGACTAATAACGGCAAGCGTGTTTAAAGCACTTCCTGTTTGAGTAGCATCCATGTTTCCAAATAAAGAAGGAACAAAAATACCGTTACCACTAGCTACATTTAACATTCCCATTCGGCTATCCGGTACATCAGAAGGACGACAGGATAAAAACAATTCTCCTCCATAAGCACTTCCTGTAAAATTTTTAAAAGGTGTTTTTATATCCAGATGAAATTTGGCAGAATCTTCGTTTAATCCCACATAACCATCTGAACTATAACCTGCATAACCTGTTAATCCGTTAGCGATATGTAGCCAATTGGTCATGGTTCCTGCATTTCTGGAATCGGGAGACTCAAAAATAATGGGAGCAACTTCGTATTGCTGAAGAAAAAACCCATCTAAATCTAAAATACCAATTCTGGAACCATCTGTAGCATTTCCCCCAGTTGTTCTATTGGTAAAACGAACTCCGTTAAAGTCTCCTAAACTAGGAGCAAATTGATGTAAATGTAATCGGTCAACAGGAGTAAAAAATGCGGGTAAAATATTACCTATACCCATACGTCCTTCGGTATTTCCATTGCCTCCTGCCATTAGCTTTATACGGAGCAGGTTGTTGGTATAGGTGTGTATTTGTTGGTTAAAGTCATTTCTAATTTCTAAATTTTTAGAAACTCCACCATTATCCCAGCCAAGAAATTCAGGATTAAAGGTAGAAGTGTTAGTTCCATTTGTAACTTGTGCTATTACTTTTGTTTCTAACACGAAAGAAATAATTACACTAAAG
>CAMPHX010000196.1 GCA_946886085.1 uncultured Flavobacteriales bacterium
TAATTAGGCTTATATTTTGTGTATATGTTATTTGGGTAAATGATAAAATACCAAATGATAAAACTTAGTGAGCCGAAGATAATAAATAATGATAAATAAACAGGCATTTCTGTGTGTCGAGTTACAAAGCCCTCTAAAAAACCGGCAGTTATAAAAATAGGAACTAAGCCAATAACTATTTTCAAACCATTTTTAGCTCCTCTAATAAAAGAGCTACTTCTTGGATAAGTTTTGGGAAAAAGTATGCTATTGCCCATAGTTATTCCTGCTGCTCCGGCAATAATTATAGCAGAAATTTCTAGGGTTCCATGAATCCAAATAGTGAGAAACGACTCAAACAATAAGCCTTTAGCAGCAAAAAAATACTGAAAGGAACCTAGCATAACACCATTAAAGAATAAAATAAATCCGGTTCCAAATGAGAAAAACAATCCAAGAATAAAAGCGACAAACGAAACACGGATATTATTTATAGTAATGCCTAAAAACATGTCTAATTCTTTAGATTGTTTGTAAACTGCCATAGGATCATCATTTTCAATGTTTTCTAGGGTCATATTTACATAAGCATCACCTAAAATAAGTCTTACAAAACTATCATCATATTTAGCTGAAATCCATCCTATAGTTCCGGAAATAAAAAAAATAAGAAGAGCGATAAACAACTGTTTGTGGTGTTTTTTTATCACCAGAGGTAATTCTGTTTTCCAGAAAGTAATAAAACGTCTGTTGCTTTCTTTTTTATTTTGATAAATCTTATGGTGAACAGTAGCTGCAAGTTGATTAAGATATTCGGTGGTAGTAGATTTCGGATAATAAGTTTTAGCAAAAGCCAAGTCGTTAGTAAGTTGGATAAATAAATCAGCATTTTCATCAGGGGTAATTTTTACCTTTTGATGAATGAGCTGCTCTATCTTTTTCCACTTATCAGCATTCTTTTTTATAAAAACGACTTCTTTCAATAGGAGTAAGGTTTATTTTCTAGATACCACACAATTTTCCATTACTAACATGTCCATTTCTGTTCTCAAATAACAAGCTAATGCTTCTTTTGGAGTATTTACAATAGGTTCATTTTCATTGAAAGAAGTATTTAATAAAATTGGGGTTCCTGTTTTTTGGCGAAATTTTTCAATTAAATCGTAATATCTATCACCTTTTTCTACAGTTTGCAAACGTCCTGTTCCATCCACATGAGTAACAGCAGGAATTTCGGCATGTTTTTCTTTTTTTATTGGGTAAACTTTTTCCATAAAAGGAACTTTGTCTGTTTTTTCAAAATACTCAGGAACATATTCCTCTAAAATAGAAGGAGCAAACGGACGAAAGCTTTCTCTACGCTTTATCTTTGCATTTAATAATTCTTTGGCATCTGTTCTTCTTGGGTCAACAAGAATAGAACGATGTCCTAATGCTCGGGGACCAAATTCTGCTCTTCCCTGAAACCAGCCGATTACTTTTCCATTTACTAAGGCATCCGAAACAATTTCTAATAATTCTTCGTCATTGTATTTAGTGTATTCAATGTTTTCCGATTTTAGGCAAGTTTCTACTTGCTCATTACTTGATTTTGCACCTGTATAAGCATTGTATATTGCAGGAAGTCTATCATTCTCTAAAATATGATTATATAGCCACAACGCAGAACCTAAAGCGGTTCCTGCATCGTGTCCTGCAGAAGGAATATAGACATTTTCAAAAGTAGTTTTTTCTAAAATTTTACCATTGGCTACCGAATTTTGAGCTACTCCACCGGCAATACAAATGTTTTTTAACCCTGTTCTTTTTTGTAAATGGTTTAGAATGTGGAAAATTAACTCTTCGGTAACACGCTGAACAGAAGTAGCAATGTCTTTATGTTTTTGAGTTAATTCTTCACCTTTTTGTCGAGCTGGACCTAATAAATTTTCTAATTCTTTTGAAAAAATGGCTTCAATATGTGGATCACCATTTTCCCAACTCATACTAACACCTTCTTTAGCATGTGTAAAGTATTTAGTATTTAACTCAAAAAGTCCATTGTCTTTAAAAATAATAACTTTTTTTAATTCATCCACAAATTTTGGTTCACCGTATGGAGCTAGTCCCATTACTTTATATTCATCGCCATAATGAGGAAATCCCAAATATTGGGTTAAAGAAGTATAAAATATACCCGCAGAATGAGGATAAATAACTTGATCTAAAACTTCAATCTTTTTCTCCTTACCAGTTCCAATCATAGTGGAAGTAAAATCACCAAAACCATCAATGGAAAGAATCGCTGCTTCGTCAAAAGGAGAAGCAAAAAAAGCACTTGCCATGTGACTTCTGTGGTGTTCAATGTTTTTAATTTCAGCTTTAATAGCCTCTTCAGGGATATTTAATGCTTTACTCAATTCGGCTTTGGTGCTAATTATTTTTTTAGAGTTTTCTAAACGGGCTTTGAGAGATTTTACGGTTAATATTGTTTTTAAAGCATGAAATACTTTTTTATAAATATTCGCTGATGGGTCTCTAGAAATAGTAATGTAATCTACTTGAGTAATATCAATGTTAGCTTCTTTTAAACAAAATTTAATAGCTTCAGATGGAAATCCGGCCCAGTGCTTTATTCTTCTAAATCTTTCTTCTTCTGAAGCGGCTATTACTTCACCATTTTTTAAAATACAGGCGGACGAATCGCCATGATATGCATTTATTCCTAATATGTACATTTTTTTATTATTTCCTGCAGATTTTACATATTAATGCAAATTTTCAACTGCTTTTTATATTAACTATTTGAGTTGCTAAATTAGTAATTCCCTTTACAATTGAAAAAGTTGTTTGTATTGTTCAATTAATGGTTGATTATTAGTTACTTGTTGGGCGTGGTTGAAAGAATTTTTAGCCATTTCATTGAAATTGCTTTCATCCATACTGGTTAGTTTATCAATAGTTGTAGTAAATTCTTCAGGATTAGCTAAATTAATATCAAAACCAACATTTTGAGTTGCTAAATTTCGCCAAGGGGTTTTGTCGGAAATTATCGGTACACAAGCATTTGCCATGGCTTCAATAATAATATGTCCAAAGTTTTCGCCTGTTGACGGCAACAATAGTACATGGTATTGTTGTAGGGTAGCGTCAATTTCGTGGTGAGGCAAAGCACCTTTATAATTTACTTTAATATTAACGGGTAGTTCGCTAATGGCTTTCAAACATTCATTCCAATATTCCTGATTATAAATTGGTCCGTAAATATCAAAGTAGATGTTTTGTTGGCAGTTTTTGAGTACATTAATAGCATACAAGGTATTTTTCTCGGGAGAGATACGAGCAATAGAAACAACATCTAAAGTGTTTTCTGCTTTAGCTTTCAAATGAAAACTATGTTGTTTGCTTTCAGAAAGATTGTTGGCAACTAAGATGCTTACGTTTTTACCAAAAGCAGCTTGAATATCTTCTTTCTCATTATTTGTGGTAGCATGAAAGGTAAGATTGTTGAACAGTTTCACCCATTTGATAAATTGAGTAAAAACTTTTTTTTTAGTTTTTTTTACTCCTAAAGAACCTTTTGAAAGCATGCCTCTTACAGCCAAAACGGTTTTAATGTTTTTCTTTTTGGCATAATAAATCGGAATCAGCGAAAAATAGGGAGAATAAAAACTGTTGCAATAAATAATGTCGGGTTGAACCTTATCTATTAGAGTATGTAACGTTTGTCTATTGGTCTTTTCTTTTGATAAATAGAAAACTGTTGCATTATCAACTTCATTCCATTGGTTGGTATTGATGTTAGGGTAGGGTGTAGTTTCTAAATAATCGGTATTTCGGGTAACAATATAAAACTGAAAATTATCCTTTAACGCATCCACCATATTGCTTACTGAACGAATAGGACCACCTGCTTTGTAGCCTGGTTTGTACCAATCTATAAATATGAGAATGTTGGGTTTCATGAATTATAAAATTAGCAAACAAAAATAGAAATAGAATTATTTATTTAAAAAGTTATAAGTACGATTAAAACTTTTTAGAAAATGTCAGAAAGCTTTATATACAATTTCAAACTCTTGTTGAAAAACATGAACTGTTTTTAGTTATGAGTATTAGCAAACACTTTACCTTGTAATATAATAA
>CAMPHX010000197.1 GCA_946886085.1 uncultured Flavobacteriales bacterium
AAAGATAACGGAGTAGGTTTATTTAATAACCTTAAAAATAACGGTAGTAAAGGTATAGGACTAAAAAACATTGAAACAAGACTCGATTATCTTTCCGGAACTTTTAAGATAAATGAAAAAATTAAAAATGGTACGAAAGTTAATATCGTTGTACCGGTTAGTTTTTTTGATAAATAAATTAGAAATTAGAAATGAGCGTTGGGTTCCCCTCTTGAGAGGGGCAGGGGTGTGTTTTTAGGGATTAGAGATTGATAATAAACAATATAAAAATATATAAAAATGATAAACATATTAATAGTAGACGACCATCAAATAATTAGAAATGGAATAAAGTTAATGCTTAGAAGTGTTCCTGAATTCAACGTTGTTGCCGAAGCCGAAAACGGATTAGAAGCTGTTGAGTATGTAGAAAAAAATGCTCAAAATATTGATATTATCCTTATGGACATTAGTATGCCAAAACTAGATGGAATAGGAGCAACTAAGCTAATAAAAGAAAAATTTCCTGAATTAAAAATAATAGCTCTCACCATGCATTTGGAAGAGAGTTATATTAAAGACATGATAAAATCAGGTGCTTCCGGTTATATGCTAAAAGAAAGCGATAAAAGCGTTGTAGCAAAAGCAATAAACTTAGTTGCTCAAGGAGGCAACTACATTGATAAAGAAGCAGAAAACTTTTTAAAATCTTAAGACTTTAACGCTTTCCTTATTTCTTTAGCTTTTTCGGCAGCCTGTTTATTTTTTTCAATAACATGTCCCGGACGACTCCATTTTACTTTTTCTTCAGAAATTGGTAATGGAGTGTCTTTTCTGATTTTTACTTTTCCGGTATTGTCTTTTTCCTTTTCAGAAGGTGTTAATCCTAAGAGGTTAAACAATTGCATATCTTCATTATCTCCCGGATTTGGAGTAGTAAGCAATTTATCTCCTGCAAAAATAGAACTTGCTCCAGCCATAAAACATAATGCCTGACCTTCCTTGCTCATTTGCATTCTTCCTGCAGATAGTCTTACCGTACTTTTTGGGAAAACAATTCTTGTAGTAGCTATCATTCTAACAACATCCCAAATAGGAACAATTTCTTGTTCTTCCAAAGGCGTTCCTTCAACGGGAACCAATGCATTGATCGGAATAGACTCAGGAGCTTCACTTAACTTTTGTAAGCCCATTAACATACCAATTCTATCATCAACAGTTTCTCCCATACCAATAATTCCACCAGAACAAACTTTTAGAGCACTTTTTCTAACGTTTTCTAAGGTTTCAATTCTATCGTTAAACCCTCTTGTAGAAATTACTTCTTTATAATACTCCTCAGAAGTATCTATGTTATGATTGTAATAATGTAAACCAGCCTCAGCTAATCTGCTTGCCTGACTTTCAGTAACCATTCCTAACGTGCAACAAACTTCCATGTTCATAGCACTTAAACCTTTTACCATTTCTATTACTTGGTCAAAATCTTTTCCATCCTGAACATTTCTCCATGCCGCTCCCATACAAACCCTAGATGAACCGGTAGCTTTTGCAGCTTCTGCTTTAGCCAACACTTCATCTAATGGCATTAAATCATTTTTTTCTATGTTGGTATGGTACCTTGCTGCTTGCGGACAATAACCACAATCTTCCGGACAACCACCTGTTTTTATAGAAATAAGTTTGCTTACTTGAATTTTTAACGGATCATGATATTGGCGATGTACAGTGGCAGCCTCATAAATTAACTCTATTAAAGGTTGGTTGTATATTGCTAAAATTTCTTCTTTTGTCCAGTGTTTATGATTGTCCATATTTATTGTTTTGTGATGGAGCAAAGATAATAGAAAAATAGTTGAATTGATAAATCCTAAACTTTTAACTTTACCAACTTTATAAATTTTCTACTTATGAGAATAGATATCATTACTGTTTTACCCGAATTATTAGAAAGTCCATTTAGTGCTTCTATATTAAAAAGAGCTCAAGAAAAAGGATTGGTAGAAGTTGTTGTACATAATTTGAGAGACTATTCAACCAATAAACAAAAAAGTGTGGACGACTATGCTTTTGGTGGTGGAGCAGGAATGGTGCTGCAAATTCAGCCTATTGCAGATTGTATTGAAAAATTAATAGCAGAAAGAACGTATGACGAAATAATATACATGACTCCCGATGGTAAAACGTTTAATCAAAAAACAGCTAATCAGCTTTCTTTATTTAAAAACATTATCATTCTTGCAGGACATTATAAAGGGATAGATGAAAGATTAAGAGAACTTTATATTACCAAAGAAATTTCTGTTGGAGATTATGTGTTAACAGGAGGAGAATTACCTGCAGCAATCGTTTGTGATGCTATTATTCGGTTAATTCCTGGCGTTATTAGTGATGAAACCTCGGCATTAACAGATTCTTTTCAAGATGGATTATTATCACCACCGGTTTATACCCGTCCGGAAGATTATAAAGGAATGAAAGTACCGGAAATTCTACTTAGCGGAGATCATAAAAAAATTGAACAATGGAGGGAAGAACAAGCCTACAAAAGAACCAAAGAAAGAAGACCTGATCTGCTGGATTAGAAAATCAGGTCTTCAGATATGATGAAAACTGATAAAGATTATTCCTTAACAAACTTTAAGTTAGTTTTATTGTTTCCATTTTTCAGGCTTATGAAATACATGCCATTCGTTAAATCACTTGTTTCCAATTGAATTTTATTTATGCCTTTATTTGTCAAGTGTTGATTATTCAGAATAATTCTTCCTGATACATCATAAATAGTAATGACCGTAACTTCTGTAGAGTTGGCATTAAATTCTAACACACCATTATTGGTAATCGGATTAGGATAAATAGTTGGGTTAGAAATATTGTCTTCAATTTTAACAGGAACGATGTCTGAGTATTCAAATTTACCATCAAAATCGGTTTGTTTTAAACGATAATAAGATGTGCCAATATAAGGTTTTTCATCTAAAGCGTTATAAGACTTAAGCTCTGATGAATTTCCGGCTCCATCAACAATACCTACTACTTCAAAGTTTTCTCCGTCAATAGATTTTTCTATGGTAAAGTAATCGTTATTAATTTCTGAAATAGTTTTCCAATCTAATACTACATTACCAGAATTTTCTTCATAATTAGCATTAAAGTTTAATAATTTAATTGGCAATACGGTTGCTCCAACAAAGAATGGACAATGCTGAGAGTGTGTACAAGTTGATGGTACTGTAAAGGTATAGCAGAAAACATAATCATTACCAACGGTTAATCCGGAGAATGTTAAACTTGATAGAGTTCCTGTTTGAATTGCACCACCACAAGTAGCGTTATATAAAGACCATGAAAACCCTGTTACATTACCACCTCCACAGTTGGAGGTGATGATTACATTAAAATCAACACTGGTAGCAGTTGCCTGAAAAGAATAGCAAAAAGTATTTGCACTACTTGGTTGTAATTCCGGAGCAAAAGGAGAAGTTTGACAATCATCGACTACTTGTTGAGTAGTAGGAGCTGTAGCATATCCTGATGCAGTTCCGCAAGGTGTAGAGCATTGATCACAGGGAGGGTCTGGTTCTCCAACATTAATACAAAAATTAGCACCATCACTGCAAGGACCACCAGAGGGATAACATATTTGAATATAGTATGTAGCTCCAACAGTTAAGCCAGACAAAGCATGTAAATCATCTAAAGGAGCCCCTGTTTGACAGGAAATATCTGTTAAGCCGGAACAAGCTCCAGAACTACTAAAAACATTAGATTGAATATGGCAACCACCGGTTGCGGTTACACTAATATTTACAAACATATCATTAGCAGTAGCAGTAAAAGAATACCAAGAACAATTACTTCCACTGTAACACGAGGTTGCAGTTCCACTACCTCCACCACAGGTGGTTCCATTAATACAAGCTGCACCTGATGTTAAGCTTGTACTGGTAGCACAACTAGTAGTGGTACTGTTTCCGGCACACGCACCTCCTCCTGCAAAAGCAAAAGTGGTAGTTAAGAAGGATGAAAGTATAAATAGATATAATTTTTTCATATAAATAAAGGGTGTTTTTTGATTTTTAGGATTATTCAGTTATGTAA
>CAMPHX010000198.1 GCA_946886085.1 uncultured Flavobacteriales bacterium
ATATCCAACAATTTATACAGATGACTTTTTTGAAATTATAAAGTTAAAAGAGTAGTTATTCATTTCTTTTGTAAACCCTAACATAATCTATTTCAAAATAGTTAGGAAAAATAGCTTCTTCAAGGTTCATTTCTTTCATTTCGCTTACCGCATTACTAATGATAATGTGCATAGGAAAATTCATGGTCTTAACCCCTCTTCTTGCTGTTCTAAATTTTTTATCGTTGTAATACCAGATGATTTTTTTTGGTGTCCATTCTACGGCATAAATTTGAAAATCTGCCGAAGCATCATCATCTATCTTATAGTTGTTGGTTTGGCGTTTATTTTTTCCTCTTTTGGTTTTCCAATGTTGCGAAGTGCTCCAATTATTAGGGTGGCTTGTATAGAATTCAAAAATGTCTATTTCTGGAGGCCATTGTTCGGTGCTTACTAACCAGAATGCCGGCCAAAAACCTGTGCCTGTTGGGTTTTTGCTTCTAATTTCAAAATAACCAAATTGTTGCTTAAAAGAAAAATGACAGTCTATTAATCCGGAAGTATATGGAATACCACTTTTTTCTTCTTTTTTTTCAGCTTTGATTAATAAGGATGAATCTGAAAATTCAAATTGATTTTCCCCATAATAAACAATATCGTTTTCATAGTTTCTTCCTCCCCAATAAAAAGAAGTTTGCCATTTGGTTTTATCTAACACCGTATCATTAAATTCATCATTAAAAGTAAGTGTCCAACCTTCTTTTTCTATTGGATTTTGCGCAAGTAAAGTAGTGGTAAAAAATAATAGGAGAATAAGTTTAGAAAGGTAGTTCATTATGCTTTGTTTTTATCTTTTCCCAACGTTATTTTATAATCATCAACAGTGCCACTAATTTTTACATTTACATAACGTACTTTCTTCGAATCATCTTTAGATACAATTTCATCTTCTTGTTCAGGATCTATTTCAGTATTTTTTTTGCCAAAAAGTTTATTCATTCCTGCTATAGCAATCATTTTAACAGGAACACTAAGGTAGTATTCAATGTTCATATTCATATCTTGCTTGCCTGATATTTCAATAAAACCTAGCGATGAATTAATAAGCATACGAGGAATAGTTGTGACACCATTTTTAATGTCAATGTGATTGGATAAAGTATCGAATATTACTTTAGTCAGGTTTTTATCGGTAAAATAATCCGACATATATTCCATAGGACCAAAATTTTCTAATTTCCCGTTCACTACATTTAAGTCAACGTGAATTTCAGAATCATCAATAATAGGAATCATATCAGCGTGTAAGTGGATTTTGCCAGTAAGTTTGCCTGATAATTTACCATGTAAGTTCTCAGAGACCAAATGATCTTGCCCAAAATTTTCAAATTTAAAAAGTAGCTTATCAATATCTACATTTTTAAAATTCATTTTTGGACTGAAATAAATGTTGTCTTTATTACTCCCATTAAAATAACCACTCATATTTACATTTCCTCCAGCTGCAACAAGGCTTAACGTGTCTAAATAGATGTAATGATTTTCTTGCATTCTAAACTTAGTATTAAAATCATGTAATAAATAGCGATGGTAATTAAGGTGCTTTATGTCAAAGTGAAAAGACATATCTGTAAAAGGTAAAGCGAAAATATTAAAAACATCTTCATGGTCTTGGGGTGTTAATTGTTTTGAAGGAGGAGGTGGGTTATAGCTGAATAATTCATCAAAATCAAGGTGTTGGGCTTGTAAATATAACTTATTGTCTTTTTTCTTTAGTGCTTTATTGGAACCGTAATAATAAGTCATATTTGCTAAAAATGAGCTTTTGCCTAATTTTCCTGTAAGTTTTTCGATGGTTAAATGTTCATTTTCTATATGCACTCTTCCTGAGAATTTTTCAAATCGCATAGGGTGAATTTTCATTGTTGTATTGAGTTTATCAATATAAACATCAGCAGATTTTAATCCTTCAGAGAAATGTAAATCTGCAAAACCATGAATAATGGTATTTTTTAATTCTTCATGTTGATAATCTTCGGGAATATAATTTTCGTTTTTATAGGCAAAAAGGTCTTCTAATTTTAGGAGCTTGGAGTCCAAATTAAATTCAATTTTAGTATCTCCCTTAGGGTGCTCAGCAAACCATAAATCATAGTTTTTGAGCTTGCCTGCAAAATGGAAATCGCTTTTATCAATTTCACCCGTAAAATCAATAATTCGGAAGTCTTTTTCTTCTACAAAAACATCTGCATGAAAATCGTGTAAAGTGTGTGGATAGTGTTTAAATTTTGCATATAAATTTTTAATAAAAAACTCACCAATTGGCAGATTCGGAGATTCTGTCATTGCTTTGGCAGAGCTTTTAAATGCTAAGTCCATTTTAAAGTTTTCTATTTGCTCGTCAATAATCTTACTGCTATCTTTTTTATTAAAAGTAAGCTCATACACATCAATAAATTTGGATGAAAAATTAAGAGAGGTATAAACCTCTTTATTGGTATGATGAAGAATTGCAGGTAAATCACTAACAGTTCCTTTAAACGACATATCTGATTTCCCAATTTTGATATCAAATTGGCTAATATTTGCTTTATGACCATCCATTGTAGCATAGATGTTTAAGTCTTTTACAGGTAAATGAAAGTCGGGTGTTGTGAATCCTAAATTTTTAACAACAAGTTTTGTATAATAAGATTCATTTAATTTTTCAATACTTTTTTCGGGATGTTCTAAATCAATAATATCTCTAAAATTCATTTCTAAATCAATACTACCTTCTAAATTCTGAAGATTATTGATGTTTAAAAAAGTAGCTAAAAATTCAAGCTCAAAATGGGAGTTTAGTTTTAAATCAATTTCTGGAGCATCAAAGTTTTTCACTAATAAATTCCCACTAAAAATACCTGCTTCTGGCTTAGCGGAAAAGTTTTGCATGGAGAACTCCATTGTAGAAGCATCTCTTTTATCACCATTAGTAAAATGACCTTTAAATTGTAAATCGTCTAACTTTTTATTGTTAATTGTATTTGTAAAATATGCTTCTGAACAACCAAAATTAGCATCTAGCTTAGGATTATGGCCATTAATGGATTTACCTTTTACAGTTGCATCAAAATATACTTTTCCTTTATTTTCATACTTTTTTAAGGTGGGAATAAGTTCATTTGGAGCAAAAGCGATAAACAAATCAAAATTGGGTTTATTCCCAGAAAAAGAAAGGTCAACATTCATATCATCATCAAAATCGACAGTACCATTAGTATTAAAGCTTGCTCCTTCTAATAAAAAGTTAGATGGTAAAATGGTTAGTATTTGAGTAGCATTTATAAAATCTATGTCTGTAGTTAAATCAAAGTGTTTATGATTAACAAAGGTAGTGTCTCCATTAGTTATTACAGAGAGTTCAAATTTCGAATCTAAATGAGCGTAAGTGTGTTCATTAGAGGTTTTAAATTTAGATTTAGCTCTTGTAATATAAACATCAAATAACAGATTGGTTTCTTCATTGAGCTTTGTAATGTCAACATGGTCAAGTTCTATTTTCTTTAAGTCTAAATGAAATTCTTCTTCAATATCTTCAATTTCATGTGTTTTGGTTAGCGCTTTGGTAAGATTAAATTCTCCATCGGTATGTTGAATTAAATTGATGACTCCATTTTTTAGTAATAATGACTTTATTTCAAAATTTCCAGTAATTATTGTCCACAAGTCAAAGCCAATATAGCAGTCGCTAATATGTAGAATAGTATTTTTTGATTCTTTATTTTCATAAATTTTAAGATGCTCTAAATCAATAGAGATGTAAGGAAAATTATCAAAAGGAGAAATATGGCTATCCTCAATTTCCACTCTACCTACAAAATCTTGGTTAACTGTGGAGATAAGTTCCTGAATGATTTTATCTTGCTTAGCATATAAAATACTTATTGTAGCACTAATAATTACTATTAGCAGGAATAAGATTAAACAAGCTATTTTAAGGATTTTTTTAGTACTCATGGTAACCAAAATTACTTTTTTATAATGAATTAGGAAAAAGAATTTATAAAGAGACAAATATTAAAAATCTTACTTGGAGTGCAACTTAAATTGTTGTAT
>CAMPHX010000199.1 GCA_946886085.1 uncultured Flavobacteriales bacterium
ATACATATAATTTATAAAAGATGTTAAATCATTTCATTAAAGTTATAAAAAGAGAGGGGATTTATCAGATAAGTAGGGTATTAGTTATTTTTATCCTCATCAATCGGCACATAAAACCTTTCTAATTGTTTTTTTAATTGCAGAAATCTTACAGTACCAACAATTATTAACAAAGCACTTAATGAAAGAGCAATATATCCCAAGAATTTGAGGTCTTGAAAATCTTTTAACCCCAATAATGCAACTCCACCTAAAAGTAGGTATAGAGATGTTCTTAAATAAGAAAGCAATGTTCTCTCATTTGCTAATTTGGTTCTTTCCATAGCAAGATGATCTCTTAAGATGATATCTTCCTTGTTTTGATAATCTTTAGTAAATGTAATGAGTTTTTTAAATTGCCTTTTCATCTTTTTCTAGTTTGGAAGGAATCTATTGTATTAAAATGGAAAAAATAAAGGTATTAAAAATGTTGCAGCAATCCAAATGATGATGTTTAAAGGAGTACCTACCTTTAGGTAATCGTTAAATTTATATTTTCCGGGCGCATAAACCATTGTGTTTGTAGGATTAGCAATGGGAGTCATAAAAGTTAAGGCACATGCTAACATTACGGCAATTAGTAATGGACGTTCGCTTATTTGAAGTGCTGATGCCAAACTAATAACTATAGGAGTCATTAAACCAGCTGTTGCTTTCCCGGAAATAATGTTGGTAGAAAGAAAGGTGATTAAAAATACTAAACCAAGCGTAATTCTTTTATCTAAGTCGCCCATTACATCAAAAATATATCCTGAAATTAAAGTAGAACCTCCTGAACTTTCTAATGCATTTCCCATAGAGAGTACTCCTGCTATCATAAAAATAACTTTCCAATTTATGGCTTCATAGGCTTCTTGAGGTTTAAGAATGGATGTGGTAATTAGTAATAAGCAACCTATCATGGCACTCATTAGAATTGAAGTAATATTAAGTGAAGCTGCTCCTATTACACCAAAAGCAATTAATAGAGCCGGAATGGCTTTTTTATAATTTACCTTTTGTTTTTCATAATTAGAAAGCATAAATACAGAATGTTGAGCAACAAGTCGGGCAATATCTTTTTCAGTAGAATAAACTAAAAGCATATCTCCTTCTTTTAGTTTTAATTCACTTATGTTTTGCATTATCATTTCATTTCTTTGTCTTATTGCTAATACAGAACTTCGGTAAACATCTCTAAAGCGTAATTCTTTTAATGATTTTGAAGATAATGACGAGCCAATAGGAATAAGTACCTCGTAAATTTTTCTTTGGTTGTCAGGGATGTCTTTAGTGGATTCTGTTGGGCTGATATCAATTTCTTCAGCTTCATTTTCTCTTAGTTTATCTCCTTGTATGCTATAACCTTTGGTACCTTTTAAATTGATTAAATTTTCAGGGCTAATAACCACATTTAGGATATCGTTTTTTTTCAAAATAAAGTCGGAAGAACAATCTCTAATGCGCGTAGTACCTCTTATAACAGTTAGTAGTTGAATTTTGTAATCTACTACCAATTTTGTTTTGTTTAATTTTTTATTAATATCAGGGCATGAGTCAGTTAATATGATTTCAGTCATATATTTTTCTGCTTGTTTAATTAATGTAGCATCATTGTTTTTATTTCTTTTTGGGAGTAAAAATGGAGCAATAACAAACATATAAAAAAAACCTATTGCTGCTAAAACTAATGCTAATGGTGTAAGTTCAAACATGCTAAACTCTGGTAAACCACTTTTCTGAGCATAACTGCTTATAAGAATGTTTGTACCTGTACCAATAAGGGTGCATGCTCCGCCAAAACAGGCAGCAAATGATATAGGAATTAATAATTTAGAAGGATGTATTTCGGTTTCTTTACAAACCAATAAAGCCATAGGAATCATTATAGCAACAACAGCTGTATCATTAACAAATGCAGAAAAAAGACCTGTTACAAATGTAAAAACTATTAAAGCTACGATATAATGGATTTTGGCAAGCTTGATGATTTTATTGCTTAACCCATCTATAATTCCTGATTTAAATATAGCAGCACTGATAACAAACATACAACCTAAAGTTAGCGTTGCGGGGTGGGTAAACCCTGAAAAGCCTTCTTCTGGACTAAGTACACCGGTTACAATAAACATTGCCATAATTAATAGCGAAGTAGTGTCTATGGAAAAAAATTCCTTAACAAACAAAAAGATGCCTATAGCTATTATTCCGAGTGTAAGATATAGTTCCATTTATAAGGTTGTTATTGTTTTATAAATTCCATCAATTACTTTCGCCATTCTTTTTATATCTAATGTTTCGATAGTATCTGTTGGTTCGTGATAGTTGAAGTTTCGGTAAAAAGATGTATCAGTTATCATTAATGCACTAAAACCAAATTTCCAATAATTTAAATGGTCAGAGAAATCTATTCCGGGAAGAAATTTAGGTCCTGTAAATTTTTTGGTATTAATTGTTTTCGATTTTTTATAATGTTTAACAAATTTTCGGGCAAACTTTCCAGAACCAAATTTTCTTACTAAAGTAATGTAATTTCCTTTATTTCCATAAAAAAGAGACAATAATCCAACTGGATATGTTTGTGATTTTTTTTCATCACTAAAATAGCCAATCATTTCAACCGAAAGCATTCCATAAATATCAATATTATTATCCTTTAAGTATTTTGCGTGAATATAACTTCCCATGTATTCAGTTTTAAAGTGAGGAGGTTCTTCAAGCGTGTAAGCAACCAAATCAATTCGATAGTTTAATTGTTCACCTTTTAGCATTCTTGCTAGTTCAAGCAAACTTACAACTCCACTTGCATTGTCATCAGCTCCTTCTTGGTTCCCACAAACATCATAATGAGCTCCAATAATTACTCTTTTTTTGTGTTCTGTTCCAAAAGAAGCAATTACATTTTTGTATGTTTTTCCATTTACATCAAATTCTTGAAAAGTAACGCTATCTGTATATGTTTGAAATGAAGATTTAATGTAGTCGGCTATTTCATTTAGCTGATTAATATTTTTATGATTTCGGAATTTTTCCGTTTTGGTAATATTTACAAGATGTCGCTTAATTAATGTAGTATCAGCATTACCAGCTTTAAGTAATAAAGAGCTAAGTAATAAAAACAGTATAGCTATATGTTTTTGTACAATCATGCGATAAATTTAAACTTTTTTATTGCACTAGCAAATTGCAACCTCGTATATCGCTATTGTCAAATCTGCCGAGGACTTCAAACTGACCGTTGTCGTTTATCTTGCCTAAATCTTGTGTAGCAATAAAACAGCAAGAATCTATATTGGCAAGATCTATAATGTTTATTGCTCCGGTTTTATTGTTGGATAAGCTTTGAAAAGGATCATTAATATCTTTAATAATTATTTTCATCCAAGGTGGAGTGGAATAAAACCCATCTTTTATGGCGTATGCTTGCGAAAGTAGTTCTGTCATCCCATATTCTGAATGTATATTACTAACTCCTGAAGCTTTTTTTATAACTTGATGGAGCTCTTCTCTGGTAAGTTCTTTACGCTTTCCTTTCATCCCACCAGTCTCCATAATAATAGTGTGCTTAAGTTGAAATTGGTGTTTTTCAAATAAGTCGAGAAAAGCAAAAGAAACACCAATAAGTAAGGTTTTTTGTTGCTTTTTTTCTAATGCAATAAGTTGTTCGGCAAGTTCATCAATATTGTGGAGATAAAAACCACTTTTAGCGTGCTTACTTTTTTCAATCAGTTTTTCTGTCATGTAAATTAAAGAAGAACCATCTCGCTCTAAGTAGGAGGGGAGCAGTGCTAAAATGCAATAATTTTCGGGGTTATCATAAAACAATTCAAAACAAGTTGTAAACGATTCTTCGTAAAGTGTAATATCTTTAACAAAATGACGACTAGTTGAATTTCCTGTTGTTCCGCTGCTGGTAAAAATTATTTCTTCTTCAAAATGGTTGGTTTTAATTTCGTGGGTTTTAAAAAAAGAAATCGGCAAAAAAGGAATTTTATCGAAGGTTTTTACATTTTTCGGGTTGATTTTTAATAGCTTACAAAAATTGTGATAAAC
>CAMPHX010000200.1 GCA_946886085.1 uncultured Flavobacteriales bacterium
AAATTATATAATGTTATTTACTTTCTCAAAACCTCTACTTCTCCGTTAATACCTAATTTTATAAGTGCAGAAGGTTGGTGGGTTCCGTTATCTAAAGAAGCATCAACCATATAATCTACATTAGATATAATTTCTTTAGAAATATCATTAAATGTTAATGGAGTTGGCATATTGCTTATGTTAGCAGAAGTAGAAACTAATGGCTTTCTGAATTTTTGCATTAATTGGTAACAAAAACCTTCTTTAATCATTCTTATAGCTATACTACCATCCGCTGCAATAACATTTTTAGCTAAATTTTTAGCACTTGGGTATATAATAGTAGTTGGTGTAGTTGCTAAGTCAATTATATCCCAAGTCAAATCTGACACTTCTGTTACATGTTTTTGCAACATGGCATCATTATTCACTAAAATAATTAAGCTTTTGGATTCACTTCTTTGTTTTAAGGTATAAATCTTTTTTACAGCAGCTTCATTAGTGGCATCGCAACCTAATCCCCAGACAGTATCTGTAGGATAAAGAATAATTCCACCAGCGTTTAATACCTCAATACATTTATTAATTTCGTTGGTCAAGGTGTAATAGATTAAAAAATTATGATTTTCTGGAAATGGCTTTTTCAGCAGCTTTAACAATAGCCTCAGCATTTAAGCCATATTTTTCCATTAGTTGAGCTGGAGTGCCGCTTTCTCCAAAAGTATCGTTTACACCAACATATTCAATAGGTATAGGGTTGTTTCTACTTATTACTTGAGCAATACTATCTCCTAATCCACCATTTATCATGTGTTCTTCTGCTGTCACAATACATTTAGTTTTGTTTGCGGAAGCTAAAATAGCTTTTTCATCTAATGGTTTTATGGTGTGGATATTAATGATTTCTGCACTAATTCCTTTTTGCTCTAATACTTCACATGCTTGTATAGCTTCCCAAACCAAATGACCAGTAGCAAAAATACTCACATCTGTTCCTTCATTTAGCATAATGGCTTTTCCTATAATAAAGTCTTCATTCATAAAAACAGGCACAGCAGGTCTTCCAAATCTTAAATATACAGGACCTTTGTGATTGGCTATGGCTTTTGTAGCTTGTTTGGTTTGGTTATAATCGCAAGGATTAATAACAGTCATTCCGGGTAGCATTTTCATTAACCCAATATCTTCTAAAATTTGGTGTGTAGCTCCATCCTCTCCTAATGTTAGTCCGGCATGCGAAGCACAAATTTTCACATTTTTTTCGGAATAGGCTACAGACTGACGAATTTGATCGTAAACTCTACCTGTAGAGAAGTTGGCAAAGGTTCCTGTAAATGGAACTTTTCCGCCAATGGTCATTCCTGCTGCAATACCTATCATATTGGCTTCTGCCACACCCACTTGAAAAAATCTATCTGGATTTTCTTTTTCAAATTGATTCATTTTTAAAGAACCTGTTAAATCTGCACAAAGAGCAACAACATTAGGATTTTCTCTACCTAATTCTGTTAATCCATCACCAAATCCTGAACGAGTATCTTTTTTTTCTGTGTAAGTATATTTTTTCATATGTAGATATTTATTGTTTTTTATTTATTATATGGAATACGCCAATGTATCTTTATCAGTATTTTTATGTTTTTGCGTGTGGTTATTTCATAATATAATAGGTGTTTTATTTTTATAATCTAACTTGTGTTGAAGCGCCTGATGTTATTTTAAATGATTTTTCTTTAGTGTAAATTACATTTTTAATGTTTTTGCCCCTATAAACTAATCTATAATTTCCGGGTTGAAGCACAATAGTTTCCCTATCTGTATTTGGAGAAATGTTGTAAATCCATTCTAGTTTATTATCTTTTTCTAATAAGATACTAGCGACACCTGAACTTGGCAAGAAAAATATACCCAAGCCGGGTTCGGGAATAAATACTTTTGTTGTATGACTTTGTTTTATGTTGATGTTGTTTACTTCGGTTTTCGGTAGTGTAAGTATTTCTAAATCATAATCTCCCACAATGTATTTTGTTGTTTTTGAGAAATCTTGAACATGAAAAGTTTTATCACTGCCTTTTTTTCTAACAATGCATTTTAAATCTTTGTATTCATTAAAACCATCCATCTCCATCTCTAAATAGCCTTGGGGAGCATCTAATGCGATAATATTATGAATTCCGGGAGTTATGGTAATATTTTTTTTAGAAACAGGAGGTAAAGTATGCACCACCAAATCGTATTCATTAGCATGGTTTAACGGAATAGTATCAGGATTACCTCTGTGGTTAATAGTATGGATATAGTTATATTCTATTTGTTTGGTGTAGCTGTTGTAAAAAGTCATGTTTACATCTGTTTCGGTAGGTAGTCCGTTTTGGTCTAGTAAATTTACCTGAACAGTTGTATTGTTCATGATTTGTTTAATGATAATTCCTAATACATTTTCGAAAGAAGAAGCATTATCAGCACCATAATAGTTTCCAACACACTTAAAAGCATCAGCAATTTCAACATCTAGTCCCATGCCAATTACAAAAGGTTTAAGTGTAACCCCATTTTTCTTTAAGGCTAAAGCAACAGCACAAGGGTCACCACCACACTCTTCTTTTCCATCAGTAATTAAAATGATAATATTTTTACAGTTATCACAAGGTGGAAAGTCGTTTTTTGTTTGTTCTAAAGAATAAGCAATAGGAGTTGTTCCAATTGGATAAATATTAGCGAGTTTAGCTTTAATAGCATTGTAATTGTTGGGTTTAAATGGAACTTCCAATTTAGAATCTTGGCAACTTCTATTACCTTGTGCAACAGAGAATTGATGTCCGTAAATTCGTAATCCAACTTCCATATTTTTAATAGGTTTAAGACTATCCATTAAGTTGCTGAGTAGACGTGTAGCTATTTTAATTTTTTGTTCTCCTTCCCATTGTCCCAACATACTTTGTGAAGCGTCAAATAAAAATAATATTCTGGTTTTGGGTTGTTTTGTTTGAGAAAATGCATGAATAGCAGTAAACAAACTAAAAGCAAGTAGAATTGTTCTGATATGTTTGTTTAAAAGCTTCATTTATTGATATTATGCAGAATGGGTTATTGGATTTTGTCGAACAATTAATAATCTCCAAGTGTTTCTTCTAATTGAGCCAAAGCAGTTGCTAGTTGTTCATCATTTGGAGCAACTCCGTGCCATTTATGGCTTCCCATCATAAAATCTACTCCTTGACCCATTTCTGTTTTCATAATTATCATAATTGGGTTTCCTTTTCCGGTTAAACTTTTGGCAGTTTTTATTGTAGAAAGAATTTCTTCCATTTTATTACCATTCATTTCTAACACTTGCCAACCAAAAGCTTGCCACTTATCTTTAAGGTTACCTAAATCTAATACATCTTGAATGCTTCCATCAATTTGTTGTTGATTGTAATCTATGCAAGAAATTAAATTGTCAATTTTATTATGTGCAGCATACATGGCAGCTTCCCAAATTTGCCCTTCTTGTAGTTCACCATCACCATGAAGGGAATAAATTAAACTATTATCGTGATTTAACTTTTTAGTTTGTGCAGCTCCAATAGCTACAGATAGACCTTGCCCTAAGGAACCGCTTGACATTCTTACACCTTCTAAACCTTCGTGAGTGGTTGGATGTCCTTGTAAACGTGAGTTTATTTTTCTGAATGTTTTTAATTCATCAATATTAAAATACCCTGAACGAGCTAAAACACTATAAAAAACAGGAGAAATATGTCCATTAGATAAAAAGAACAAATCTTGGTTTTTACCATCCATATCAAACGGTTGGGGAGTATGATTCATAATTTCAAAATACAAAGCAACTAAATAATCTGTACAACCAAGAGAACCTCCCGGATGACCTGAGTTTACGGCATGAACCATTCTTACAATATCTCTTCTAACTTGCGAGGTGATTTTTTCTAATTCAATAGTGCTAGGCATAATTTTAACAGGTTTAAAAATTCGTTTCAAAATTAGTTGAATAATAAAAAATACCTTCTATTTGTTAATAACTTATAATAAGTAAAGCAATTCGCTAGTTGCTTTGTTTGGCTTTCTTATTTTGAGTTAGGA
>CAMPHX010000201.1 GCA_946886085.1 uncultured Flavobacteriales bacterium
CTTCTATAGGCGATAATTTATCTTTTACCAATGCATCAAAAGCGGCAATGTCTTTTACTAAGATTTTCAATAGGTAATCTGCCTGTCCGGTAACATTGTAACATTCCATTACTTCATCAATTTTATTAATCTTTTCAATAAAATTATTTATGGCATTGTCTCTTTGTCTGATTAATGAAATTTGCATAAAAACACATAAGCCTAATTGAAGTTTTTCCTCACTTGCTAATGCATGATAACTCTTAATAAATCCTTTTGCCTCCAATTTTTTTACTCGTTCTAAAGTAGGGGCAGGCGATAAAGATATTTCTTTAGAGAGTTGTAAGTTAGTTATTTTCGCGTTCTCCTGAAGTTTTTTTAAAATCTTCAAATCTATTTCGTCTAGCTTCATATGAGTTATTTTGTGAGGTTAAAAATATCGAAAAAAATCCAAGCTTATTTTAACGAAAAGTTAAAATTTATTCCCAAATTTTATAAAGCACTGGTTTACTTGGAGAAGCGTCATTCTCAAAAGATGCAATTTGTATATTTAAAAAATAAGTTCCGTCAGGAATATTATTATCTATGAAAACCAATTCTGATATAGTTCTGTGGGTTTGAGTATTATTTGGGTATTCCCAAAAAATATGGTGAGCAGCTAATTTTCCATCATCACTTTCTCTGTCAACAGAAGGCGTATCAATTAATAAATGATTAATCCCGTTTTGTGTTAAATAAGCAGCCACTTCAGCTTCAATATAAGCAGGGTTAGTATTAGAGTATTGAAAAGATTTTTTGTCATTACCATTAGGAAGTGTCCTGATGATGATTGCTTCATTACCTTTCGGCTGCCATAATTGTTTTATTTGCGCTAATGTAATCACATCATCGTTACCAACTTTTTCAGGTGTAATAGTTATCAAATCTGCAAAAAAGAAAAATTGTTTTAAACATTGATTAATAGTATAAGACTCTTTACTTATGTGTCCAACACACTCTGTATGCGTTCCATGTCCGTGCGGATTAAAAAAAATATTTCTAAAATTTACATTTCCTCCTAAATTAACATCGCCAACAAAGCCATTTTCCATAACAGGAGTAAATTCCGGTTTTGAAACATACCAAGCGGTAACATTTTCGAGAGTATTACTCAAAGGCAAAGAAATATCAATGGGTTGAGATAAATCTATTTTATAGTTTTTGTTTTGATGAGTGATAGTTGTTATCATAATACAATAAAGTTAAATCTTATAATTCGTGCATTCGTGGCAATTATACATAAAATAAGTCTGTTGTAATTTTATCGACCACAAAAATGCCTTTAGTGGTTAAAGTTACTTTATTTTTTGAAATCGTTATCAATTCAGAATTTTTATAAGCTTCCAACTCTTTTTCAAAATGATGAAGCAGAACGGGGTTAAACGTGTTTTTAATATATTCTAAATCCAACCCCCAAATAGTTCGTAATCGGGTTAATATGTATTCATTAAAAGCGGTGGTTTCGTCTATAAGTTCTTCTTCAAAATAAGGTGTGTTTTGATTTATCGCGTCTATGTACTTAGTATTATTGGCAACGTTCCAACTTCTTTTTTGAGAGGTATTATTATTCATAAACGAATGTGCAGAAGGACCAATTCCCAAATAATTTTCGCCTTTCCAATAATTACTGTTATGTTGCGAAAAATAACCTTCTTTACCAAAGTTAGATACTTCATAATGTATCAATCCAGCTTGTTTGGTTTTGTCCATTAACAACTTAAATTGCTCAATAGCTTGATCATCTGTTGGCATACTGGTTTGCTTAGTTTTTACCAAATGATGCAAGGCTGTTTTAGGCTCTACAGTTAAGGTATAAGCAGAAAGATGTGGCACCTTTAAACTGATAAATTTATCTAAGTTTTGCTCCCATTTCTTTAAGGTTAGCAGCGGACTATTATAAATTAAATCAATCGTAATGTTATCAATTCCGGCATCTTGCGTTTTTAAAATACTTTGTTCTGCTTCACTAGCATTGTGGGCACGATTAAAAAACTGCAAATCGTCATCAAAAAAAGATTGTATACCAATGCTTAACCTGTTTACGCCACTTTTTTTATACTCGTTTATTTTTTTAGAAGTAATATCATCGGGATTACATTCCATTGTCAGCTCTACTTTTTCATTTACTTGGTAATTCCTATAAACAGCTTCTAGCAATAAATTTAATTCTTTTTCTGTCAACACCGAAGGCGTTCCCCCACCAAAATAGATGGTGTTTATGGTCTCGGTTTTGAAATGGTCTTTTTGTAAAACAATCTCTTTTTGTAATGCGGCTAATAATGCTGATTTATGTTTAAAATTGGTAGAAAAATGAAAATCGCAATAGCTGCATTTTTTTTTACAGAAAGGAATATGGATGTAAATGCCTGCCATTAGTTTAGGCTTAATACTTTTTTAAAACAATTCTGAAAACAGTGCCATTTTCACTAGATTGTTTCACGAAAATTTTACCGTTATGGTAATTTTCAATAATACGTTTGGTTAACGACAACCCTAGTCCCCAACCTCTTTTTTTAGTGGTAAAACCGGGTTCAAAAATGGTTTTTTGTTTAGATTTCGGAATGCCATGACCTGTATCGCTAATATCTATATACACAAATTGTTTTTGATCTATCATAAAAATATCAATAGTTCCTCCGCCTTGCATAGCATCTACTGCATTTTTAATTAAATTTTCTATTACCCAACTAAACAATGAGGTATTTAGTGGAGCTAAAATTCTTTCTTCTTTAGAAAAATTGAAATTAATGATAACATTTTTTGAGATTCTTGGTTGTAAATAGGCAGCTGTGCTTCTTAAAACTTCACCAACATTTTCATCAATTAATTTAGGTATAGAACCAATTTTAGAAAAACGTTCGGTAATAATTTCTAACCTGTTTACATCTTTAGAAAGTTCGTCAATAGTAGCTTGGTCAACATTTTTTAATTTTAAATATTCTACCCACGCCATTAATGAAGAAAGTGGTGTGCCTAATTGATGAGCTGTTTCTTTTGCCAGCCCAACCCAAACCTGGTTTTGTTCACTTTTTCTGGAAGTGCTGAATAAATAATAAGCAATTAAAATAAATAAACCGATTACGCCAAATTGAAAGAAAGGATAGTATTTAAGTTGGGTTAATAGTTCACTATCTTTATAAAAAATGTATTGTGTTTCGTTATTATTGATAGAAATAGCAATAGGTGTGTTTTGGCTTCGCATTTCTGCAATAGTATTGGCCAAATAGGTAGAATCCTTAATTTTATCTTTATCTAAATTACCGTATTCAATAACATTAGTTTGAGTGCTGTCAGTAAAAACTACAGGAACAGCAGCAGAGTTCACCACAATTTCCGAAATAAAGGATTTTACTAAATCATCTAACACAACTTTTAATTCAGTAAAAATTTCAGAATCTTGATAATATAATTTGTGGTTCCAAGTAATATTTCGGGTAACGTGAATTTTTAAATCTATGGGTTCATTCGTATTTTTCATAGAGTCAAGCTGAGCATTTAAATAACTCGTTGTATCAATTCCTGCTGCTAATTTTATATTTCTATAGTTGATAATTTTATTTTCTTCATCTGTAACAATAACCGGAATGGTTTCATTTTTACCAATAATTTGAAGATAAAAGTTAGTGGCATCCTGATTGGTAGAGGTAATAATTCGTTTGGTAGCTTCAGCCCAAATTTCAATTCTGTTTCTTTCTTCTTTAGAAATTTTATCGAATAATTCTCCTGTAAGCTGCACCAACGTAGCTTTATTTTGAATAGCTCCTGCCCACAGCCTTACTTTCTCTCGTTCTTCTTGAGCAATTTGCCTAACTAAAATATTGGTGTACCACAAAGAGGACAACACAATTAACGTTGCAATTCCTACTAATAGTAGTTTCCACCTTTGTTTTTTTGAATATAAATTCACACTAAAATAATTATAGGTATGAAACGACCATAACAAAAAAATTCTCATACAAGAAAATGATTATTCTGGAAGTTACATATGACATTTAAAAAACAATAAAAATAAACATATGAAATTACAAAATTGTTTGTATATACT
>CAMPHX010000202.1 GCA_946886085.1 uncultured Flavobacteriales bacterium
CTCTTACATTGTTTAACTCCAATGTAGCTATGGATGTAGCTGGCGCACAACCTGCCGAAATTACAGGACCAGTACCTCCTCCCTTATTACCTCCTCCTGAAGTAGGCACATTACGAGCGGTTAGAGTTAATAAACTAAAACTTGTTATTGCGAATATAGTTAATGCTATTTGCTTTTTCATATTTTATAATTTAATATACTTACTATAATAAATACTATTTAAAAGTTTAATTGAATTCCTAATCTGATTCTACGAGGTAAGGCAAAATTATTAGGATTAGAGGCTAATTTCGCCCAATATAAGTCTCTGTAAGACTCTTCGTCTATTTGAGCACTTATAAAATTTTGCCATTGAGCTGCATCTAAAAAGCCATCATCATCAGGATTACCAGTTGCTGAATAAACACCAATAACATTCATAGCGTCTAATAAGTTAAGTACTTGAACATAAATATTCATTGATGCTTCTTTTTTATCTTCGTCTTCACCTTTACCCCATCTTAAATTAATATTTCTATCAACTTTTAAATCAATAGTATTTATCCATGGTAAACGAGATGCATTCATCTGTCCTTGTAAAGGTGTATTAATATTTTGATTAAATTGCGTACCGCTAATAATTGATGTTCTAGAATAAGGTGTTCCTGATCCTGATCTTAAAGTTAAGTTAGCCCCTGTATTTTTAAGAATCTGCTTACCAAAAAGAACAGGTCCATTATAACTTTTACCCTCTCCATATCTATAATCTGCAGAGACCAAAACTGCATGTCTTTGGTCAAAAGAAAGTGGTACCAATGTTCTTAAATTACCTTCACCAGAAGATACTAATCCTAAAGATGTTGTAGCATCAGATCCTGTACCATCAGCAAACTGTAATGTATATGATGCTCTCATAGTTATATTTCCTTTTCTTCTTAAATCAAAACTTACTGTCATTCCTTTTACAGTACCAAAATCCATATTTTCATATGAGAAATAATTTCCCGGATAAGCACCTATAACCTGAGTTGCTTGAATTTGATTTCTAAATTCTCTATAGAAAGCAGATAATTTTAAAGCTGAATAATTGCTTAGTTTTTGTTGAAAACCTAACTCATAATCAATGGTTTGTTCAGCTTTCAAATTAGGATTATTAAAAGGATTACCTATAAAATTATTACCTCCTCCTTGAAAATTCAAATAACTCAACAAATCCATTCTATTTCCTACAGAAGGTCTCTGTGTTAAGATATCATAATGTGCAAAAAACAATGCTTCATCGGAAATTGGAAAAGAAAATGAAATACGTGGAGATACATTTACTTGAGGTTCAAAATCTTTAAATGAAGAACCATCTAAATCTCTATATACATCATTTTTACCAGGATTAACTAACCATGGGTTAGGAATACCAGATGAACTTAAAACCGCAGGATCAGAAATTTCTTCTCCATCAGCGTTATACCAAGTGTCTCCATCTCTATATCCAGCAATCTGATCTACTTTTGGATCTGAAACATCATTTACATAAACCACAAAGTCATCCCCAATATTCGAAGGTTTATCACGTATTTCACCAACTTCTGCTACTGTTTTTACAGGAAATAATGAATACTTATCTTTAAGTACAGATTGATTAGCATCATATCTATCAATACGAACACCTACATTAAATATTAAATCATCAAAAGCAAATTTATCTTGAATGTATCCTGCAATATAAATTGGTTGGAAAGATGGGTTTTCTCTTGTGTAATTTCCGTTTTCATCCTTTTTAGTAAAGAAATCATCTAAACTTGGATTACCTGATATTTTCTGACCAGTATGATCATATCCAAATGTACTTAAAATACCTCTTCTACCTGTATAAATCTCATCAGGTGTAAACATCCCAACATTCCATACATCAGGACCGTAAGAATCAAAATCAATAAAATTAAGCCCTGTCTCAGACATTCCTAGTGATGCTCTTAAGTTTTTATCAAATTGCTCATGAACATCTCCATTATAGGATTGTTGAAAAAGAAATTGAGAAAACCCGCTACCACCAGCACCAGGGTATTCAATATATGTACCTTGTGTAAAATCTCTTTCTTCAATTTGTCTGTTTACCAATTGTCTACCCAATACCCACAGTGTATATGGATTTAAGGTATACGTTCTTTCATCTCTTTGTTCATACTCAAATCCTATTTGTAAAGAATGATTACCTATTGAAGCATTACCAGTACCGGTAAACCTTATCTGTGTTTGATTTACCTGTTGATATGTATTTCCAGGTGTGCCCATCGCACTATACATACCATAAATGCTTAATGGAAAATCTCCATTCAACAGACCTCCACCTCCTTGAACTGTTTCTCTATCTTTAACAGCATCAGGGTCATCTCCAAAAGTATCATAATATGCAGCTGTATAGTTAGCTAATATAGGGTTAATTTCTCCTGGTTCATAAGCATAGTTTACTGTATTAGGATTTGACATCATCCCTGTTATAGTATCTACAGGATTATTATTTTCATCAACAATTATAACAGTTGTAGGTACTTGGTCAAAAACATTAACTCTTGTTGAAGTAAATTTACCAACATACCCATAATGACTAAAATTATCTTTATGGGTTCTATCTTGAACTGTTTGATTAAATACCGAATAATCAGCCTGAAAACTAATATATGCATCTTTAATTACTGACGGATTGTCTTTATCATCACTATTTCTAAATCGTTGAGTATATCTAGCGTAAACTCTCCAAGAGTTATCTACTACTTGTAAATTATTTTGAGAGTTGAATAATGCATTGTTTCTATTAAAATTATTTCCATCATTATAATCAAAAGACCCTCCAAAAGTTAAATTAATGGTTGGCGAAATAGTATAGTCAATTTTTCCTGCTAAATTCAATCCCTTTCTTGAAGTATTTAATCTAAATGGTATTTCTTCCAAATCTGACTCTCTAATATACTGACCATTATTTACAGCTCCACCATCAACATCTCCTACACCAAAAGAGTAAGGCACTGCATTTAACTCTTCCATCACATCATCCTTCACTTTATAGTTAATCATTGCATTTGGTCTAGGATCAACTTCATACTTCAACTCTCCAGATAAAAAGAATCCTAATTTTGCATCTTTTTTATTTCCAGCAGAATCTTTTTCAAACAAAATTGGACCAGACAAACTAAATCCTAATAAATTAAATCCATGATCATCCAATCCAACTATTCCATCCTCTCCATTTTTAAAGCCAGAAGTTAAATATTCAATTCCTCCAAACCATTCTGATGAAGCACCTCTAGTAGTAATATTTACGATACCACCAGTAACATCTCCAAACTGTGCAGGCAACCCTCCTGTAATCACGGAAACTTGCTCTATGGCTGAATTTGGAAGATTTTGA
This sequence comes from uncultured Flavobacteriales bacterium, assembly GCA_946886085.1. Next base: position 3,383 of record CAMPHX010000202.1, read on the forward strand.
GACCCTCTAACCTTAATTCCATCTATATATGTATCTGTAGCATTACTTCTAGATCCTCTAACATTCAAATCCGTAGAACCATCATCTTTAGAATAAACACCACCAACAGTTTGTGCTACAGAAACTGCAGAACGACCCGGCATTTTAGCAATATTTTCTCTCGTTACTGTACCTCCTGATGAAGTTTGATCCTTACTAATAAGCGGCACCTCATATTCTATCACTTCAAACTCAGCTAAATCCACACCTTGGCCTGCTTTTAAATCTGGAACAAATGTAATTTGACCACCATTAACTATTACACCATTTACTCTTATATCTTGATACCCCACATATTTTGCAATTAAATCATAACTTCCAGGATTAAGCGCTGGAATAGTAAATTTTCCATCAAAATCGGTCTGAGCACCAGCAACTTGCTGTCCTCCTTTCATTACTACTACGTTAGCAAATGGAAGCGGTTCTCCCGTTTCTTTATCCAACATTTTACCTTTAATAGTCCCTTGACTTTGCGAGTAAGCAAATGAAACAGAAATCAGTAAGGCTACAAAAACAGCTAATTTTTTTAACATATTTTATCAGTTTAAACTTTAAATTATTTTAATTAGTGCAAATAAATGAGGCGTAAAAGTAATTAATATTAAGATTTAAAACCAAATTATTTTTACTAAAAAAT
>CAMPHX010000203.1 GCA_946886085.1 uncultured Flavobacteriales bacterium
AACTTAAGATGTTCTTTTTGCTCATTAGACCACGAAAAACCCAAAGTAAGAATGACTCCTGCCATACTTGAAAACTTGATGAATAATCTGGTAAATGACCACCGTTTTAGAAAAGTAGAAGTAATCCATTTACATAGTGGAGGAGAAACCTTACTGCACCCTCAAATTGGAGAATTATTAGCTGTTATTAAAAAATACAAGGACTTAGCCAACTATAAAAACCAAAAGTTCCCAACTGTAAATTTACTCACCAATGCTACTCCACTTACAGAACAGAAAGCCATAGAAATTATTGAAAGTGGTGCTGTTGATGTAATGCGTTTTAGTATGGATGGCGGTTCTCCCGAACGTTTTGAATCCATGAGGATTAGAGCAAAATGGGATATTTTTTATAAAAACATGGTGTTTTTCTTAAATGAAAACAAACGCCAACAAGCTAACATTAAAACCCACATCATTTCTGTTATTGATTCTAACAATCCACTAAAAACAGCTTGGATGAACAAACAATTTGTAGAAGTATTAAACTTGGTTGACAGCTATGAATTGCGTCATCCGCACTCGTGGGCTGGAGAAGTTGATATTGAAGGAAATTCTTCTAACAGTATGAGTAAGCCTCATAAAATTGGCTGCGGATTATTAATGCACCAGTTAGTAATTTTACCCAATGGAGATGTAAATGTTTGTTGTACCGATTTAAACTCAAGAGGTGTTGTAGGGAATATTCAACAACAATCTTTATTTGACGTATATAATTCACCTATCAGAAAAAAATGGTTGGAACTCTTTTACAAGCGTAAAAAACATGAAATAGACCTTTGTAAAAACTGTGAGACTTTTTAATTCTCCAGCCCCCTAATCCCCAGAAAGAGGGCTTTTCCATAGTACAAAACCAAAATTAATGGTTATTCAACTTCTGTATTCTATATTCCGTCTTCCGACTTCTAATCTCCAATTTCTAATCCCTAATCAAAACTACTTTACAAACTTTAAGTATTTTAGCAGTCAATTTACAAACAAATGGCAGGAAACACTTTTGGTACTATCTTTAGACTAACTACTTTTGGCGAATCTCACGGTGAAGCCATTGGTGGAATTATTGATGGTTGTCCTGCGGGATTGGCATTAGACATTAGTTTTATTCAGCAAGCACTAGACAGAAGAAAACCCGGACAATCACGCATTACCACCCAACGTAAGGAAGAAGATAAAGTAGAAATTCTTTCAGGAGTTTTTAATGGTATTACAACTGGAAGTCCTATTGGTTTTATCATTAAAAACAAGAACCAAAAACCCAACGATTACGAACATATCAAAGATAAGTTTAGGCCTTCTCATGCCGATTTTACTTATCAGGAAAAATATGGTGTAAGAGATTACCGTGGTGGCGGAAGAAGTTCTGCCAGAGAAACCGCTTGCAGAGTTGTTGGTGGAGCTGTTGCTCAACAAATTTTAGCAAAATACAAAGTTACTATCAATGCATATGTGGCTCAAGTTGGCGACATTAAATTATTAAAAAAATATACAGAATTAGACTTTTCTAAAACCTACCTCCATCCCACTCATTGCCCCGATGATACCATCGCAGATATAATGTTTGATTATATTGATAAAATCAGAAAAGAAGGCGATACCATTGGTGGAAAAATAACTTGTGTAATCAATAATTTGCCTGTAGGTTTAGGAGAACCCGTTTTTGATAGATTAGAAGCAGATTTAGCGAAAGCCATGTTGAGCATTAATGCTACCAAAGGTTTTGAAATAGGCTCTGGTTTCGGTTGTATGAACATGAAAGGCTCTGAACATAATGATGTATTTGATGTTGAAAATAACAAAGTAATTACAAAAACTAATCATTCCGGAGGTCTGTTAGGAGGGATTAGCAATGGTGAGGATGTTTATTTCAATGTTGCTTTTAAACCTGTTGCCACCATAATGCAAACGCAGCAAACTATTGATGTTAATCATAATAAAACTACGATAGACGGCAAAGGAAGACACGACCCTTGTGTATTACCTAGGGCTGTTCCAATAGTTGAAAGTATGGCTGCTTTAGTGGTGGTAGATCATTTATTACGTAATAATTCAAAATAAATATGAAGAAGAAACTAGCTTTACACTGGAAAATAATCATCGGCTTACTATTAGGTATTATTTGGGCTTACATTTCTGCCAATTTTGGATGGAGCACTTTTACCAAAAATTGGATTGCTCCGTGGGGTGAAATCTTCATTAACTTATTAAAACTAATTGCTATTCCTTTAGTTTTATTCTCTATAATTGTTGGTATATCAGGATTATCTGACATAAAACGCTTAGGAAGAGTTGGAGTAAAAACACTTGGCATTTATTTATTAACCACTGTTTTTGCGGTAAGCTTAGGATTAGTGTTAGTAAACGTTATTAAACCGGGCAAGTATTTAGATGAAAATCAGCGAGTAAAAAACAGAATAACCTATGAGCTTTGGGCTCAAGAAAATAATATTATTATTAAGGATCATCGATCTTACCTTACCAATCCGGATTATAAAGACTTAGTTGATGATGCTTCTCAACAATATGAATTTGATAAGTCTATAGCAGCAACAGATCCAGATATAGCTAAACGTCAACAAGAAGCTAGAAGAACCAAAGAAGCTGGTCCGTTGGCTTTTTTAATTGATATGGTTCCTTCAAATATTTTTGTTTCATTGGCAGACAATAAACTAATGTTGCAAATTATCTTTTTCGCCATCTTTTTTGGTGTTGTTTTACTTACGATAGATAAAAAGAAAGCGGATAATGTTGCCGGAATTGTAGATGGTTTTAATGAAGTGTTCTTAAAAATGGTAGATATTGTAATGAAAGCAGCTCCATTTTTTGTTTTTGCATTGATGGCTGCCAAACTAAGTGAAATGGCAGGGGACGATCCTAAAGCTATTCAGGAAATTATTATAAATTTAGGTTGGTACAGCTTAGTGGTTGTAATTGGGTTGGCATTTTTGGTGTTTGTTGTTTATCCACTTATTATGACAAGAGTTTTGAAAATTGGTTACACTACGCTGTTCAAAAAAATTAGTCCTGCTCAATTATTGGCTTTTTCATCGAGCTCTAGTGCTGCTACACTTCCTATTACTATGGAATGTGTCAACGATAATTTAAAAGTACCTGAAGAAGTTTCTAGTTTTGTTTTACCTATTGGAGCAACAGTAAACATGGACGGAACAAGCCTTTACCAATCTGTAGCTGTAATTTATCTGGCTCAAATTCACTTAATAGATTTAGACATGGCTCAACAACTTACTATTGTAGCAACAGCAACATTAGCGTCTATTGGTTCTGCAGCTGTTCCTAGTGCAGGTTTAGTAATGTTAATGATAGTATTAGATGCCGTTGGTTTAAACCCTGCTTGGATAGCTATTATTTTCCCTGTAGACAGAATTTTAGATATGATGCGAACAGTAGTAAATGTAACAGGAGATATTACAGTTTCTACAGTAATTGCAAAATCTGAAGGTTTTATGAAGAAGTAATGAGTTGTTAGCGATTAATACGTGATTTATTAATAGTTTTTATAAACTTATAACCTATTTTAATTAATTCTCAATTTATTAATTTTCTTAATTGGTCCCGGGCAAAAAGATTGGTGACATTCCACACATTTGTTTACCAGATTATTAAAGCCTTCTTTTTTGTTTTTTTCGTTAGAAAAAAGAGTATTTGCTTCATTAATCATCAATTCAGTATAAGCTTTAAATTCAGGTGTTTTAACATCTATATCAGTTGGTGTTGCAGTATGTATTCTTTCTAATGCCTCAATGTATTCCTTAGAAATATTTCCCTCATTGTTTACAATAAGCTGTTTTATACTATCAGCATCATTGTACATTTTTCGCATTAGTAAAGCCAACTCACTGTCTTTGTTCGGATGGTTATCAACTACTTCTGAAGTTACCTCTTCATTAACTGCCTGTTCTGTTTTACTGTCAGCACATGATATAATGAAAAAAAATATCCCGAAAATAATCGGGATATATCTATTTTTAATGAATATAGTCATTATTAATATTATTAAGT
>CAMPHX010000204.1 GCA_946886085.1 uncultured Flavobacteriales bacterium
GCTAATTACTGTCTTTTTTTAACTAAAAAAGCCTATTACTTAACTAAAATAGTAATAGGCTTTTTATTTTTGAAAACAATATTATTTTAAAGATTCTGCTCCTGCAACAATTTCTAAAATTTCGTTTGTGATTGATGCCTGACGAGCTTTGTTATAAACTAACTTAAGATCATTTATTAAATCAGTTGCGTTATCTGTTGCTTTATGCATAGCTGTCATACGAGCTCCATGCTCTGAAGCCATAGAATCTAATAATGCTTTAAAAAGTTGTGTTTTTAGCGATTTAGGAATTAATTCATCTAAAATTGCTTTCTTTTCCGGCTCATAGATGTAATCTACTGTATTGCTACTTGATGTTTCGTTTACTTCGGATGGCAATACAGGCAAAAATTGCTCGTTTTGCAACAATTGTACTGCTGCGTTTTTAAACTGATTGTAAACCAACACCACTTTATCAACTTTTTTATCGATAAAAAGATCCATGATTTCATTAGCGATTGCCGAAGTATTTTCAAATGTAAGGTCATCCCAAATTTTTTCAGTATCTGCTGTAAAAATCGGACTAAGTGTTAAGTTAGTTTTCTTTACTGCATCTTTAAACTTTTTCCCAATAGGAAGAACCGTTACATTACTATCTTTATAAGTTGTTTCGGCTAATTTAATTGCAGATTTGATAACGTTGTTATTAAATCCTCCACAAAGCCCTCTATTGGAAGTTATACCAACAATAAGTACATTTTTAACGGTTCTTTGGTCGGAAAAAGCTCCATCCATACTATCTAACCCTGCACTAATGTTTGATATAATTTCTTGCATTTTATTAGAATAGGGACGCATTTGAACAACAGCATCTTGAGCTTTTCTTAGTTTAGCCGCAGAAACCATTTTCATTGCTGATGTAATCTGTTTTGTTGAGTTAACAGATACAATTCTATTTCTAATTTCTTTTAAGTTTGCCATTTATTAGTTCAATGTTTGAAGTTTAAGGTTTGAGGCTAATGTATCGATATGTGAATGACTAATCTCTAACACCTAATCCCTAAGTCCTATTTATATTTAGCAGTTAATTCAGCACAAGCTTTATCTAAAACAGAAGTGATGCTATCATCAAATTTTCCTGCTTTTAATAAATCTAATGTATCTCTGTGTTTGTTATTTAAGAAACTAATAAATTCTGCTTCGAATTCTTTTACTTTATTAACAGGAACAGCATTAATTAATCCTTTTGTTCCAACATAAATAATAGCAATTTGATCTTCAACAGTAAAAGGAGTATGTTCTGCTTGTTTTAAAATTTCAACATTTCTCTTTCCTTTGTTTAATACAGACATTGTTGCGGCATCAAGGTCGGAACCGAATTTAGCAAATGCTTCTAACTCTCTGTACTGAGCTTGATCTAATTTTAATGTTCCTGCCACTTTTTTCATTGATTTAATTTGAGCGTTACCACCAACACGAGATACAGAAATACCTACGTTAATTGCCGGACGAACACCTTGGTTAAACAAGTCAGATTCTAAGAAAATTTGACCATCGGTAATAGAAATTACGTTGGTTGGGATATATGCAGAAACATCACCTGCTTGAGTTTCGATAATTGGCAATGCTGTTAAAGAACCTCCACCTTTTACTAAAGGCCTAATAGATTCAGGTAAGTCGTTCATTTCTTGAGCAATACTATCAACATTAATAATTTTAGCTGCTCTTTCTAATAATCTTGAGTGAAGGTAAAATACATCACCAGGGTAAGCCTCACGTCCCGGTGGTCTTCTTAATAATAAAGAAACCTCTCTATACGCTACTGCTTGCTTAGATAAATCATCATAAACAATAAGTGCTGGTCTTCCTGTATCTCTAAAAAACTCTCCGATTGCAGCACCTGCAAATGGAGCGTAGAATTGCATTGGAGTAGGATCTGAAGCATTTGCAGCAACAATTACTGTGTATTTCATTGCTCCAGCATTTTCTAATGTTTGTACAATGTTAGCAACAGTAGATCCTTTTTGACCAACAGCTACATAAATACAAAATACAGGTTCTCCTCTATCGTAAAATTCTTTTTGGTTGATGATAGCATCAATAGCAACAGAAGTTTTTCCTGTTTGACGGTCACCAATAATTAACTCTCTTTGACCTCTACCAATTGGAATCATCGCATCAATAGCTTTAATTCCTGTTTGCATTGGCTCAGCAACAGGCTCTCTGTAAATTACACCTGGAGCTTTTCTTTCAATAGGCATTTCATAAACATCTCCTTCAATAGGACCTTTTCCATCAATTGGAGTTCCTAAGGTATCTACCACTCTACCTAACATTCCTTCACCTACATTAATAGAAGCAATTCTGTTTGTTCTTTTAACGTTATCTCCTTCTTTAAGTCCTTCTGAAGAACCTAACAATACAGCTCCTACATTGTCTTCCTCTAAGTTAAGTACAATTGCAGAAAGTCCGTTATCAAATTCAATAAGCTCACCTGCTTGAACGCTAGATAAACCATAAATTCTAACAATACCGTCACCTACTTGAAGTACTGTTCCTACTTCTTCTAGTTGAGTTTCTGTTTTGAATCCGGCTAATTGCTGTCTTAAGATTGCTGATACTTCAGCTGGTTTTACTTCGGCCATTTTATATTATTTTATCGTTATTATAGTTTTTAAAATTCTCTTACATAAGGGTTCTCATCAAATTCCATCTCTAAATTCAAGAGTTTTCTTCTGATGCTTTCATCTAGTTGTTTATCTTCTATTCTTAGAATTAAACCACCAATTATATCTTTATTTACTACTTCTTCTAATTCTATTGTAGCTTTTTCTGTTTTATTAATTTGAGCAATAATACTTTGTTTTTGCTCGGCAGAAAGAGGAACTGCAGTAGTTACTTTTGCTATTTTAATATTATGGTGCTTTTTGTATAAACTAATAAAAGAAACCGCAATAGCATAAAGAATTGATTCTCTTTTTTTTCTTAAAATAATTTCTACGAAAGCTTTCGTTACTTCGGAACTAAATGAGTTGTAAAAAACCTCTTTGATAATAGCTTGTTTCTTATCTCCTCTGATAACAGGACTTTTAAGTAAGGTTATGAAATCAGAATTTTCATTACAAACATCCTTGATTAAGATCATATCTTTAATCAATGTTTCTAAAGCATTCTGCTCCTTTCCTAAGTCTATTAAGGACTTAGCATATCTTGATGCTACTTTCGAATCTAACATTTTAGGTATTAATTTAGTTGAATCTCATTAACAACACTACTAATCATAGAAGATTGTTTTGCTTCAGAAGAAAGTTCTTGTTTTAATATTTTTTCTGCAATTTCAATAGATAAAACAGCTACTTGATTTTTTAGTTCAGTAACAGCAGCCATTTTTTCATGCTGGATGCTTTCTCTTGCTGATGCAACAATTCTCTCTGCATCTTCATTAGCTTTAGTTTTAGCTTCTGCAATAATTTTATCTTTTAATGTACGAGCTTCTTTCAATATTTCATCTCTTTCAACGCGAGCTTCTTTTAATAAATCTTCATTAGCAGATTTTAATTCAGCCATTTCTTTTTTGGCCTTCAGCTTTATTCAAAGCATCTTCAATTGATTTTTCACGCTCATTTACTGCGTTTAAAATGGGTTTCCAAGCGTACTTTTTAAGTAAAAAAAGTAACACTAAAAACAATAGTGTTTGCCAAAAAAACAAACCTACCGAAAATTCATTTATTAATTTTTCCATATCTTTTTATTAAATTTTAAATTTTAAGAATCAACCGTAACCAATCGTTACGGTTGATTCTAGATTAGTTAAACTGCAAATAATGCAGCAAATCCAATACCTTCAATAAGCGCTGCTGCAATAAGCATAGCTGTTTGAATTTTGTTAGTAGCCTCAGGTTGTCTTGCAATAGCGTCCATTGCTGAACCACCAATACGTCCGATACCAATACCGGCTCCGATTACTACTAAACCTGCACCTACAATCGCTGGAATTTCCATAATATATAAAATTTAAGTTAATAATTACAAATTAAATAATGATTCACCTTAATG
>CAMPHX010000205.1 GCA_946886085.1 uncultured Flavobacteriales bacterium
CCCAATGCGCTACCCAAACGCCGCCGCAATTCCCCCCAGGGCCAACCAGCGCGCACCCCTCGTAGCCTTCATCGACTGAAGAACTCGTTTGCGTGCGCCGGTCCCGGTTATGGTTGTGTCTTAGTGATCCCCTACCTACTAAAGCTCCCCGCACCGGCGTGCGCCCTGCGAATGCCCTTGACCCGGCCAGTCTTTTAGACTAATCTAAATTTTATTTTATACATTTGCAAAATAATTATTTATGTGATGAAAAAAAAATTACCTAACATCTTATTCTTTATTTGTTGTCTTCCTATAACTATTTATAGTCAAGTAGGAGCAATAGATGGCGTTATCAGCAGTAATAGCGATGCTGTAGCTTTTGCCAATGTTGGTTTGTCTGGCACAAAACTAGGCACTGCTGCGGATGTTAATGGAAAGTTTAAACTCAACAACATCCCTGTTGGCACTTATACTGTTCAGGTGTCTTCCGTTGGTTATAAACATTATAAAAAAACCATTACTATTGAAAGCGGAAAAACCATTACATTAAATATTACATTAGAAGAAACAGCCACACAAATAGATGAGTTTGTGGTTACAGGCACTTTGCGTGAAGTTTCTATAAAAGAATCGGCTGTACCTATAAAAGTTTATAAACCAACCTATTTTCTTAAAAACCCTACTCCTGTTTTATTTGAAGCTTTGCAAATTGTTAATGGTGTTCGTCCACAAATAAATTGCAGTGTTTGTAATACCGGAGATATCCACATCAATGGCATGGAAGGTCCTTACACTATGGTCACTATTGACGGAATGCCCATTGTTGGAGGACTCTCAACGGTTTATGGATTAAATGGAATTCCAAACAGCATGATAGCCCAAACAGAAGTGGTAAAAGGACCTGCATCTACTTTATTTGGCTCTGAAGCTGTTGGTGGTTTAATAAATGTTATTACCCTCGACCCAAAAGATAGCCCAAAATTAGCTGTTGATGTTTTTGCAACCTCTTGGGGAGAAATAAACACTGATATAGGCATGGGGTTTAAAATAAATGAGAAAGTTACTTCTATCCTTGGTATTAATTATTTTAATTATTCTAATCCAATAGATAATAATGGAGATAATTTTACTGATTTAACACTTCAAGATCGAATTTCTGTATTTAATAAATGGGATATTCAACGTAAAGAAAACCGAGAACTCTCTGTGGCTGTACGCTATGTTTATGAAGACCGATGGGGAGGTGAAATGCAATGGACTCCTGAATTTAGAGGTGGCGATAGTATTTATGGTGAATCCATTTATACCAGTCGTTACGAAATTATTGGAAAATACCAACTTCCATTTAAAGAACGACTAATGAGCAGTTTTTCATTTTCCGACCATCAACAAAACTCTGTTTATGGAAATGTCCCTTATATTGCTCATCAAAAAATTGCTTTTGGTCAGTTGTTTTGGGATAAAAAAATTAGCAAGCACGATTGGTTGATAGGAACAGCTTTTAGATATAACTTTTATGATGATAATACTGCGGCAACTCAAACACCTGATACCATAAACCCTAAAAACAAACCTGACAATGCTTTTCTACCAGGAATTTTTGTTCAACATAGTTATAAAATAAACACCAAACACAAAACATTAGTAGGATTACGTTATGATTACGATTCCCGACACGGAAATATTTTTACACCACGTTTTAACTACAAATGGACACCTGATGAAAGCAACACCATCCGACTAAGTTTAGGGACAGGATACAGAGTAGTAAATTTGTTTACTGAAGACCATGCTGCAACAACAGGAGCTAGAGAGGTAGTGATTAAAGGTTCGTTAGCCCCCGAAACTTCGTACAATGCCAACCTCAACTATCAAAAAATGATTACTACCAAATTTGGCTTTATCAATTTTGATGTTACTGGTTTTTACACTTACTTCAATAATAAAATTATCCCCGATTACGAAACTAATTCCAAGCAAATTATTTATGAAAACCTAAAGGGTTATGCAGTTTCAAGAGGCATAAGTTTTGATATGGATATTACTTTTTCAGCTCCTCTAAACATAAAATTGGGTGGAACTTTTATGGAAGTGTTTGAAGTCAGTGAAAATGAATTAGGGAATTTAGAAAAGCAACCGCAACTGCTAACGGAAAACATTTCTGGTACTTTTGGTGTGAGTTATGAATTTACAAAACAAAAAGTTAAAATTGATTACACAGGAAATTTATACGGTCCAATGAAATTACCTTTGGTAGAGAATGATTTCCGTCCGGAATATTCCGATTGGTACAGCATTCAAAACATACAAATTACTAAAGAATTTAAAAAAGGTTGGGAGATTTATGGAGGAGTTAAAAACTTACTGAATTTCACCCCTCCTAACAATTCTATTTTACGGTCTCATGACCCTTTTGATAAAAATGTAGATTCACCTGATAATCCTAATGGATATACTTTTGATCCTACTTATGTTTATACCACTTTTCAAGGAATAAGAGGTTTTTTGGGAGCAAGAGTGAGGTTTTGATATTTGAAGTTATTTGTTAGTGGTTAATTTCTAATCTCTAACCTCCAAAAAACACCCCTACCCCTCTCAAGAGGGGAAAATCCTCTGCACATATCCAATCTCTAAACTCATAAACCCTTAATCTCATCAACTAGCTATTGAACCACCAATTTCTTAGCGTATTTGTAGCTATCATTTACTAATTCAACATAGTAAATTCCTTTAGGTAATGAGCTAACATTAATTAAAGTATTAGCAGAATTTACTTCTTGTTCTAGTAAAGTTTTTCCTAATACATCTTTAACCTGTACCACTACATTATTAGGAATATCATCTAACTGAATAGTTACATAGCCGTTTGTTGGGTTGGGGTAAATAGAGAAGTAACTATTGATGTAATTGATAGGCACAATATGCGAATAACTGGTTTCTCCATCAAAGTCGGTTTGTTTTAAACGGTAATAAGAAGTACCTGAAACAGGAAATTTATCCTCATCTTCATAATGTAAAATCTCTTGTGAATTTCCTGCACCACTCTTTCTCAAAACTTCTTTCCAATTTATAGCATCTTTACTTTTTTCTACAGTAAAAAAATCATTATTGATCTCGGAAGCTGTTTGCCAACTTATTTGAACTATATTATTTTTAACCTCAACATTAAAATCTAATAATACAATAGGAAGAATTTCTATAGACTGCATATTATAAGCAACGAAAGCGACATCTGTATTAGGTGTCAACTGATGCTGAAATTTAGTTACTGTAGCATAATTTCCTGCTGTTATTCCCAAATCAGCAAAATCGAATGCTAATAGCCTTAAATTTCTAGAAGATGCTGTAGAACCACCACAAGCTAGCCCTGTTATGTTATAAAACTTCCAAGTTGGTTGAGCAACAGTTGGCACTCCATTAAAATTAACAGCAACTTGGCTCCCAACAATATTATTTAACATATCTAAAAACCGAAATTGGTCAAGTAAAGAACCATTTACATCTCCTGCCTGTGTTATAATTATATCCGGCACTCCATCACCTATAGAGGTAGCATTTATTCCTGCAACAGTATATTGAATATTTCCACCAATATTAAATATAGCGGTTGATAAATCTAATCCATTTATACCATCGGTTAAGTAAGCAGAAACATTATTTCCACTGGGAGGGCCAACAGGCGGAGCACAACCGTTACCACCACTAAAACCTCCAAATTGTCTTCCAATTCCTATAAGTGCACTGGGGTTATTGCTATTAACTGTTGCCGGCATGGCTTGAAATACCTGAGCTGTATATGTTACAGCATTAGCTGTTAATGTTGCATCATTCACTCCCGTGGACCATATTGTCCCTCCGCTTTCAAATGCCAGTAAGTGATGAGTCTCTACATCCGCTGTTTGGGGACTCGTGGTGCTACTGGTAAAAAACCCATTGTAATCAGTGTAAATACGAGTTACATTCGTTTGTGAAAAACACACTGTGTAACTAAAAACAATTAGTTGAATTGCAAGTATATACTTTTGTAAAAACACGTTCATTGTTTGTTAG
>CAMPHX010000206.1 GCA_946886085.1 uncultured Flavobacteriales bacterium
ATATAAGATATACTATACATATGAAAAAAATAGCTTTATTATCTGTCTTAATTAGTATTGCCACTTTAAGTTTTTCTCAGGATAATTTCAGACAAAAATTTCTAGAAGCCAATACGCTTATGGAAGAAAGCTCTTACAATGTTGCGCTTCCTATTTGGTTAAAATTAAGTATTGAAGAACCTGATAATTTTAATATCAATTATAAGATTGGTATTTGTTATATGAATTCGGCAAACGAAAAAGCAAAAGCATTAGACTATTTAATTAAAGCCTCTCAAAATACTACATCTAATTACGATCCTTTTTCTCACTCAGAAAAAAGCGCTCCATTAGAAGCTTTATTCTACGTTGCTAGAGCTTATCATTTAAATTATGAGTTTGATGCGGCAATAATGAACTACAATACATTTAAGGGTAAAATCACTAAAAAACATTATCTATTCAACGAAATAGATCGTTATTTAACTCAAGCTCAATTTGCCAAAGAAGCTGTTGCTAATCCGGTAAATATTCTTCTTAAAAATATTGGTTCCGAAATCAATTCCGAATATGCAGATTACAGTCCTGTAATTTCTATTGATGAATCAAGTATCTATTTTACTTCCAGAAGATTAAGACCTGACAGCTCTAACTATTACATCACTGATGATTTTGATGGTAAACATTTTGAGGACATTTATGTTTCTCATAGTTATGATGGTGTTTGGACAGCTCCTGAATTGTTAACGATTAATACTGATGGACATTTAGCTACTGTAAATATTTCTGCCGATGGACAAACACTTTTTGTTTATCGTGACGATAACGGTGATGGAAATATCTATACCACAACAAAAAATAAAGATGACCAATGGGGAGAATTAGTAAAATTAGGCTCTGACATCAATACAGAATACAAAGAATCTCATGCTCATGTTACTCCTGATGGAAATGTATTGTACTTTATCAGCGATAGAAAAAAAGGCGGATTAGGCGGACAAGATATTTATTTCTGTAAAAAATTACCCACAGGTGATTGGGGTTTGGCTCAAAATGCAGGGAATATATTAAACACTCCTTATGACGAAGATGGTATTTTCTTACACCCTGACGGAAAAACAATTTATTTTTCCTCAAAAGGACACAGTAGCATGGGTGGTTTTGATATTTTTTATTCAGAATTAGATGAAACAGGAAATTGGGGAGCTCCAATAAATATGGGATACCCGGTAAACTCTACCGATGATGATGTCTTCTTTGTTACTTCTACAGATGGAAAAAGAGCATATTACTCTTCCTTCAAACAAGAAGGATTTGGAGAGAAAGACATTTATGTAATTACGCTTGTTGATGCTCAGGAAAAACCACTTACCTTATTAACAGGTTTCCTAAAAGTAGCAGGTTTTGATGAAACTCCTGAAAGTGCTATAATTACTGTTACGGACAATGAAACAGGAAATTTAGTTGGTAGATATGTTCCAAGAAAAAAAGATGGTAAATTCAGTATTATCCTAAACCCGGGAGGCGATTACCACATTGAATATGCTGCTGAAAGCTACACTATGGAAGAAGATATTTATATTCCACCGGTTTCTGCTTATAATGAAATTAACAGAGGTATTGATTTAAAAGATGTGGTTTTTGGGGATGTACAAAATACAGATACTAAAACTGATACTAAAACAGACACTAAGACTGATACTAAAACAGACACTAAGACTGATACTAAAACAGACACTAAGACTGATACAAAAACTGACAACAAGGAAGATGTTGTTGCCTTGAAAAATGAAATTAAAAACTTAAAGAAACAAATTAAAGACTTAGAAAATGAGTTAGCTAAAAAACCTACTACAACTAATACAACAGGTGATGATAGCGAAAAAGTTAAAAACCTTCAAAATGAAGTAAATGCTTTAAAAAATCAAATTGCTGAGTTGAAAAAACAAGGTAACAACAACGATTTCACTCCTACTCCAACAGAAGTTAAAGATGCTGTTGCTCACTATCAAGAATTTTTCAACTACAATGTTTCTAAAGTAAATACTGCTAATGCTAAGTATATTGATATGATTGATAAAGCTGTAGCGCACGCAAAATCTAATGGAAAAGTAACTATTGATGTTGAATCAAGTGCTTCTAAAGTACCTACAAAAACTCATGGCTCCAATGCAAAATTAGCATACAAAAGAGCTATAGCTGCTCAAGAGATTGTTGTTAATTCATTGGTAAACAAAGGTATTGCAAGAGAGAATATTCTGATTAATAATGTAACCACAGGTGTACAAGGTCCTAATTATAATGGAGATTTTGCTAACAAAAAAATGTATGAGCAATATCAATTTGTAATTATAAAAATTAAATAACCATTAATTTGTAATGAAAAATAATAGACCAATTTTCTCTCATATCACTTTTGTATTTACTTTATTATTTTTTATTGGCATAAATAGTTTTGCTCAATCTGAGAAAAGAACTTTAAAGCAAGCTAGAAAGTACTTAGATGACGAAAAATTTGAATTAGCTCAAGCAAAGTATGAAAAACTACTTGCTATAAATCCAACTAACGATGTCTATAATTTTGAAGCCGGAATTGCTTACTTCTTTCCTCTTCAGCAAAGAACCAAATCTATTCCTTACTTTGAAAATGCATTAAAAAATAGTACCGAAGATACTATTCCTGAATTGTACTATTATTTGGCAAGAGCTTACCATTATAATAATGAATATGATAAATCGTATGAAGCTTTTCAAAATTTCAAGCCTTTTATCAATGAAAAATCTACTGCCGGAAGAAACCTCATAAAAGAAACCGATTATTTTATTGAAAGAAATCAAAATGGCGAGTTTTTCTTAACCAATATTAATGAAGATGTTGAGATTACTAACCTCGGAAATGTTATAAATTCAGAATATGGAGAATACGCTCCTGTTTTCAAGCCTAATGAAAATGTATTAATTTTTACTTCCAGAAGAAAAACCGATGACAATAAAATTGCTCCTGATACAAAACCTTACGAAAATATTTATGCTGCCAAGCTAAACAACAATAATTGGGAAATAATTACCGATAAAAATGAACTTCTAAAGCATTTACCTGAGAATTATAACTCTAAGAAACACAATGCGGGCATTATCTATTCTTCTGACGGAAAACGTTTATACCTCTATAAAGAAGATAAAATTTGGCAATCTAACCTAAAAGATAATAATTGGACTGAACTTAAAAAGCTAGAAAAATCTATTAACTCAAGCATCTATAACATACCCAGCATTAGCATTTCTGCCGACAATAAACAGTTATTTTTTGTTGCACTAAGAAGCGATGGTTTTGGAGGTAAAGACATTTATAAAGCTACCCTTAATGATCAAGGCGAATGGAGCAATGTAATTAATTTGGGAGATAAAATAAACACTAAATATGACGAAGATTCTCCTTACCTATCTGAAGATGGCAATACCCTTTATTTCTCTTCTCGCGGACATAAAGGTATGGGAGGTTTCGATATTTTTAAATGTGAATTAGTTAATGGAGAATGGTCCGAACCAAAAAACTTAGGTATTCCCTATAACTCTCCTGCTGATGATATTTTCTTTATCCCACAAAGCGAAACGGAAGGCTTTTTTGCTTCTTCTCGTAAACATGGTTTTGGCGAAATGGACATTTATGGCTATGCTCCTAAAAAAACGGAGCAAGAATTCATTGTTAATGGTAATCTAACCGATAATAACAATTCTCCTATTAATAAAGGTACATTATCATTAACTAATTCTGGAGAAACTATTGCCGCAAGCTTAGATGAAAATGGAAACTATTCGCTTACACAACAAAATGCCGGAGAAACAAAATTGACCTTAGAAAGTGACGCTTATAAAAAGCAAAGTGTATTATTTAACATACCTGATGGTGCTAACAAATCCAACATAAACACGAAGCTTTACCAAGAAAAAATTGACACAAAAACATATCAATATTTAACCGTTAGTTCGGAAGAATTAAACCTTAATATTACTGATACTTTATTGGTTGTTGATGATGTTTTAGCTCAA
>CAMPHX010000207.1 GCA_946886085.1 uncultured Flavobacteriales bacterium
AAATTAAACCTTAGACACATGAATGATATTTTTGAAAAAATTAAGAACAACAGAGGACCTCTAGGTAAATACTCAAAAGAGGCTCATGGTTATTTTGCTTTTCCTAAATTAGAAGGAGAGCTGAATAACAAAATGAAATTTAGAGGGAAAGAAGTCTTACAATGGAGTTTAAATAATTATTTAGGATTAGGAAATCATCCTGAAATTAGAAAAGCTGATGCTAATGCTGCTTCAGATTGGGGATTAGCTTATCCTATGGGAGCTAGAATGATGTCGGGAAATTCTAATTTACACGAAGAATTAGAAGCTAAACTAGCTGAATTTGAAAAAAAACAAGATGCTATTTTATTGAATTTTGGTTACCAAGGAATGGTTTCTGCCATTGATGCATTGGTTGACAGAAATGATGTTATTGTTTATGATGCAGAATCTCACGCTTGTATTTTAGATGGTGTTAGATTACATCAAGGTAAACGTTTTGTTTACCAGCATAACGATATGGATAGCTTAAGAAATATGCTGCAAAAAGCTACTAAATTAGTAGAAAAAACCAATGGAGCTATTTTGGTTATTACCGAAGGTGTTTTTGGTATGTCAGGCAACCAAGGAAGTTTAAAAGAAATCGTTGCTTTAAAATCGGAGTTTAACTTCAGACTTTTTGTTGATGATGCTCACGGTTTTGGAACTATGGGACCAACAGGTGCCGGAACAGGTGAAGCTCAAGGATGTCAAGACGGAATTGATGTGTATTTTGGAACATTTGCTAAATCAATGGCAAGTATTGGTGGTTTCATTGCTGCCGATGAACAAGTAATAGAATATTTCCGTTACAACATGCGTTCTCAAATTTATGCTAAATCAATGCCAATGCCTTTAGTTGTTGGTAACCTTAAGCGTTTAGAAATGCTAAAAAACAGTCCTGAATTAAGAGAAAAATTATGGACCATAGCTCATGCACTTCAAAACGGATTAAAAGAGAACGGTTTTAACATAGGAACTACTACTACACAAGTTACACCTGTTGTTTTAAGTGGAGATATTCCTGAAGCTACCAACTTAATTTTAGATTTAAGAGAAAACTTCAACTTATTCTGTTCTATAGTAGTTTATCCGGTTGTACCTAAAGGAGTAATTATGCTTAGGTTAATTCCAACCGCAATGCATACCATGGAAGATGTTGAATACACTATCAACACATTTAAACTAGTAAAAGAAAAACTACTTAAAGGAGATTATAAATCTGAAAGCATTGCTTCTATTTCGTAAATCAACCTTTATATAAAATTGTATTTTAAAGACCGAGCATAATGTTCGGTCTTTTTTTACTTTTCCTCTGAACAAAAAGCACATTTACAAATAAACCTTCCTTATAAAAAACACCAATAGCATGATGATATGTTGCTGGTGTTAAACATATTCATACTATTGGTGCGAAAAAAACCATTATATATTATTTAAACAAAGATACCATAAAAAATAAAATGAGTTATAGATAAATATAAAAGCCCCAATGATAAAAATCATTGGGGCTTTTAAGGTCTTAATTAAAGTAAATTAAAGATTATTCCACCACTAACTTACCACTCTGCACCATTTTATCATTTTGTATGATATTGTAAAAATACAACCCTGATGATAATTGGTTGATGTCTATTTGGTTATTAGTGTTGTTTATGATTTTGTTCATTAAAACTCTGCCCATCACATCCATAATTTCAAGAGAAATTTTTCCGTATTCTGTTGTTAAATTATGGCTAATAGTTAACTTATCGTTAGCTGGGTTGGGGAATACGGTAACAAAACTATCCTTATTTATAGTGTTTGTTTCCTCTTCTTCATTGGCTAAACGAGCTGTGCTACCTGTTGGAATAACTACCTCAATCGTTTCCTCATAAGTTGCTAACCCTAAACTTTCCAATAAGGTACGGGCTGATGCTACACCATTACAAATTTTGGTTTCAGCAGCAAGAGCTTCTACTTGTTGTAATAGAACACTGTCTTTTAGTAAGGCGTTGTTTTGTTTTGGATGTTGTTTTAAGGTAATAGCAATATTACTAAACTCAGCAAATTGACCATTGTTTGGTTTACTTTGTAATTGAGCAATTTTACTTTGAGCAGCTCCAATATTACCTATGGCAATTAACAATTGTGCAAGTGCTTGTTCATCTGCATTGGTATTATAAGCAGCATGTTGTTGTAAAAAGTCAATTACTTCTAATTTACCATCGCTATTCTTACTGTTTAATAACAGCTCTTGTATGATATAGCTTCTGGTACGCTGCATTTGGCTTTTTACAACTGCCATATCTTCTTCTAGGATTGTTAGCAACGATGTATCTTTAGTACTCATAAGATTATTTATACTATCATACTCCGCCTCTTGTGTGGTTAATTCTGTTGACATCATCATCATTGTTCTTCCACCACCTTGTCTATCTGGACATGAATTACTTGGATTGAATGCTGCCAAATTAACACACTCGTGAGTAGCAGTATTGGAAGAATTATAATATGTATTTCTAGGTTCTAAGTTGTAGCCATTAGGTGGGCTATATCTGTATGTTGGCACTCCCACAGAAGACGTTACCGCCCAAAAATCACCATATTGAGTAGTGTAAGAAAATTGGTTATTAGAAGGTCCTGTTACGGTTAAACAGTTTCCGTGGTCGTCTGCTACCATTCCTGAAGAAATCAAAATATCATAATCAACAATACTTTCATATGTATTACATCTAAATTCTAAACCAACTCCGTTCCCCATATTATCTCCGTTGGTACTTGCTGCTTGTGAACCAACAATTAAATTACTAAAGTTGTTTCTGTAAATTTCATTGGCAGCGGTTCCCGAATTATTAACATAAACACCCACATAACCGCCATAAGTAGTAGTTAGGTTATTGTTTTCAACTATGTATCCGCTGCAATTGTTTAAATATAATCCGTAAGAAAAATTGGTTGATACAGAAGCTCCTATGTCAAAATCATTTTCGGTGATTTTTGCTGCTTCCATGTTAAATATATAAATGGATTTAAAGTTATTGTTAAAGTTACTTTTGTTAACAAATGCAACTTGTGTTCTTACGGTATTTAGTGCTACTATACCTTCTGTAAGGTTGGTAAAATTGGACTCGTCAAAGCCGGTACAAGGGATGGTGAGGGTTAAACATCTGGCATTTACCGTAAATTTGGAATTATAAGTTAATATACCTTGCCCTCTGTTTAGGTAAGGGTAAGTTGTTCCTGCAACATCGGTATTTTCAAAATCACAGCCTGTAAAATTAATCCCTGTAACTTCATTCAAGCTGGCATGTGTTATACTATTATTATACGTAGGGTCATTTAAAGATGCATTGGTAATAAAGGTTACATCGTTAAAATAGGATTGGTCGTTGTAAGGATTACCGTTAAACACCGATTGAAACGCATTAAATACTACATCTTTAACGTTGTTTCTAAATTTAGTGCCTGTGGTTGCCTGAATAATACCGCCATTATTAGCGTAAGATGGATTAGCTGCATGATTAAAATTAACAGCTCCTTCAATAGCATGTTCAATTACAGAATAATTCTGAGCGATAAATTTACCTGAAACGGCTGCTTGAAAAGTACCTGTCCCTATTCCCCATACTTCTACTCCTTGCCACATTAAGGCATTTCCGCCACAATCGCTATAAACAGTAAGGGTAGTACCATTAATGGTTAATCTTGCTCCGTTTTCTACTATCAACCTTGCTCCAACAGCAAACTCAAAAGTCATGCTATTAATGGTAATGTTAGCTCCTTGTTTTATTACCAATTTATCTCTTACGGTTACTATACCACTTACAGAACCAAAAGGGTTATTGGTAGCTCCTGCACTCCATGTGGCTGTTCCTGTATATTCTTGGTTGTTTTTATCGGCTTCTACATCAAAACTAGTGTAGGCTATACAGCATTCAGGGTCAGTAGTAAAGTGAGCAGTATAATCCATACCGTCTATTTGGTCAGGGAGAGGGTATAATTTTAATAAATTATTTGATATCCCTC
>CAMPHX010000208.1 GCA_946886085.1 uncultured Flavobacteriales bacterium
CGACCAAAAAGGAGTTACATCTGACCTAAAAAAAACAATAAATAGAAACAGATGACACGACCAAAAAGGAGTTACATCTGACCTAAAAAAAACAATAAATAGAAACAGATGACACGACCAAAAAGGAGTTACATCTGACCTAAAAAAAACAATAAATAGAAACAGATGAAAGCAGTACACGTAGTTGTTGAAGAAATTATAAAAAAATCTCCATTTTTGGAGGAGGCATTAGCAGAGGGTTTAATTAACTTGTCATCACTTTCTCGTCAGATAAAAGCAGAAATTGACGAAGAATTAAATAAAGATGTTAAAATTGGAGCTATAGTAATGGCTTTAAAAAGATTATCCCCGAAATTTGATCCTACTTTTCAGATTAAAATTAGAAAAGTGGTAAGTAAATTAGGAGATATTACTGTTCGTTCTAAAATTACTTATTATACTTTTGAGAATTCTGAATCGTTAATTGATTGTCAATCGCAATTACTTAAAAAACTGAAAGGTAAAAAAGATATTTTCTTTGCTTTCTCTCAAGGAGTTTATGAAACTTCTATTATTTTAAGTGATTCAGAAAACAACGATATCAATGATATTTTTAAGAATGAAAAACAATTACAAGCATCAACAGGGCTTTCTTCATTAACCATTAAATTGCCAAGCGAAAATGCTGATGTTTCAGGAATTTACTACTTTATCTTAAAAAAATTAGCTTGGGAAGGAATTAATATTTTAGATATTATTTCTACCATGCACGAATTTACCATTATTGTAAATGACGAAAACATTGATAGAGCATTTTCAATTCTTAAAAACATTAACAGGTTAGGATAGCTTATTTCACAGTTTATAAGCCAATTTTCCTCTTTTGGAGGGGTTAGGGGATGATAATCTCTAATCTAAAACTTCCGTATTCCGACTAATCCTCTTGATTTTCGTGAAACTCTTTAGATATTTTCTCGAATTTAATAATGTTATCTTTATCAATAAAGTTAAGTGGAGTACAAACACCATCTCTACAGCTGTAACATTTCAATTTATCTTTAAATACGGCAGATTTGTAAATGGATTTTCCAAGTAACATTCTTGCAGCTTCCTGAACGCCCTCAACAATAGAAGGGTGAGGGTGAATCATGTGAGCTAGTTCTTCAATTCCTTTATCCATATACATTAATAATGCAATGGTTTGAATTGCTGAAGAGGCATGATAACCAACAGCTCTCATTCCTAAAACTTTCATGTCGGCATCATCAGAAACAATTAGTTTGAAAAAACCTTGAGGTTTTCCCATAGAAATAGCTCTAGCAATAGTAGAATAGTCTACTTTAGCCACTTTGTAAGGAATGTTTTGCTCTCTGAGTATTTGTTCGTTAGCCCCAACAGAAGCAACCACCGGGTCTAAAAACATAATGGTAGAAACATTTTCGTAATTAATTGGGTTCAACGCTTTTTTAGAGAACATTCTGGCAACAGCATGTCTAGCTTCTCTTTCTCCAACGTTATAAAGTGGAAGTCTTCCGGAAACATCTCCTACGGCATAAATATTTGGAATATTGGTTTGAGTATCATTATCTCCAATATGAACGCCTCTATTGCTCATTTTTACTCCGGCATTTTCAATATTTAATTTTTCAATATTTGGAATTCTACCTATAGAAATAAGGGCTTTTTCTACATGAATAACTTCACAAGCTCCATCAGCATGCTCAATTTCATATTCCACCTCACCATCAATAATTTCTAACCTTTTTAAGTTGGCTGTTTGGTGTATGGTCACATTTTTCTTTTCCATATTACTGGAAATCAGTTCGGAAATATCTTGGTCCTCAAAAGGAAGAATTCTTTCTGCTCTATCAATAATATATACTTTTGTTTTTCCGAAATTAGCAAACATAGTAGCAAACTCACAACCAATAACACCGGCACCAATAACTACCAAACTTTTCGGGAAGTCATCTATGTGCATAATTCCATCACTGGTTAAAATAATTTTTTCATCTACTACAATATTAGGAAGAGTTCTTGGTCGGCTACCCGAAGAAATTATGGTATTTTCAGCGTAAATTATTTTTTCGGAACCATCATCTTTAGTAATTTTTATTTCTTTATTGGTTACGAAACTTCCTAAACCTTTTTCGTAGGTAATCAGTCCTGTTTCGGCATGTATAATTCTAAGGTGACACGATAATTGAAACTTTCTTTCAAAAATGGCTTCTTCTATGGTTTTCTTAACTTCATCAAAAGTAATATCTAAGTTTCTATCGGCTCTTTCTTTACCCAGCTCGTCATAAACCTTTTTAAAACGAGAAGATAATTCCCACATGGTTTTAGAAGATAGTGCTCCATTATAAATTCCGGCTCCACCTAATTTATCTTTTTCAATTAAGAGAACTTTTTTTCCGAAATCTATAGCTCTCATGGCAGCTGCATACCCTGCCGGCCCCCCACCAATTACACACAAATCGTATTTTTCCATAGTTGTTAATTCCTTTGTAATCAATAATTGATTGTTTAGTTAATTAGTACTCTTCAGCCCAATTTTCAAGTTCTTCTTTTGTCCATAAGTCAGGGAAAAATACTCTTCGTTGATATTTAGGGTGTAAATACTTTTGCCATTCACTTCCTCCTGTTGCTTCAATTACTTTGTCTTTAGACTCTAAGTATTGTTTTGCAGCATTTAGGTGAACAATAGGCCATTTAATATTAAATTCTATATCTAAATCTTTTAATGCTTGAATTAGTTCAGGATTGTTCTTTTCCGATTCAGGCATAGCAATATATTTTTGCCAGATATTCTTGTCTTTATAATATTTTGCCATTTCTATAAATTGGGCTAAATATTTTTCTTCAAAATGCTGAAGGGTTAGTGATTTTTTGCCTGTTTTATGGTCTTTTCCTGCTGCTTGCCAGTAAATATTTTCAAAAAGGTAAGGAAAGTCATGAATATCGGTTAGGTTATTTTTTAGTCGGGGGTCAACTAAGTTTTTAATATCTGTTGCACAAATTTCTGCTTGACGAAAAGAAGCACACTGAAAACCACTTGCCGGTGTCAGTGTAAATCTAAATTGATTGTATTGCTCCGGATCCATCCCTAAACGCATTACATCAAAAGAATTGGCAAGCATTTGAATGTATCTGTTCATTCTACCCACTTTTTCAATAAAATAATTGGCTGTAATGTTTTCTTTTTCACATACCTGATACATTTCGTGCAGCATCATGTTTAGTAACAACTCAGTAACTTGATGATACATGATAAAAACCATTTCATCAGGAAAGTTGGTTCTCGGTTTCTGTAAACTTAATAATGATTCTACTTCAATGTAATCCCAATAATCGATAGGTTTTGCGTGTAATAACCCTTTTAAATAAGCTTCTGTATCTTGCCCTAAATTCTTGTATTTTGCTTCAATTTGTTGTATAAGATGAGCGTATTTCTCCATGTTTTTTATCAAGATGTTAAATCAGTAACAATATTATTAAAATTATCACAGAAAAAACATGATAAAAGTTAGAAATTACCACTAAATTTAAAAGAAAGTAGCGTTAAAATTGTAATCGCAGTAGTTAACCTTCACTTAACCAACCTATAGCTTTATTGTAGTCACTAAATACTTTTGTAGGAGTTTGTGGTCGGTTAAATTTCACAAAAAAATTAGCTATCATCCTGGTAGGCATATTGTTAACTACAATGGCAATTTTTTTTCTGATGGGCAAAATTTCGAAGTCGTTGGCAAAAAAATTTCTAGCATCATTTGATACACTAGAGTATCTGTTTCTAGCATCTACAACAACACAAAATGGTTGGTTATTGGTTATTTTAATAAATGCTTGGTCAATTTCAATAGCATCTTCTAACTCAATTTCATAATCATCATCAAACTTCAATAAATAAAGATTATCTTGCAAATGAATAATTTCAGCATGGGTTAATTGAGTATGAGTATGTTTCGCTACCATATTGGTTGCTAAGGTAATATACTGT
>CAMPHX010000209.1 GCA_946886085.1 uncultured Flavobacteriales bacterium
AAATTATTTTATTAATATTGTCTTTTGCCTATTTAATTAATGATGTTACAGCAAAATTTCTTTCTAAAAAGCTTATTCCTCCTATTTTTATTAGGTGTTACTGCTTTATGCTCGGCACAAAAACCGGCTCAGATAGAAATTCTTAATGCTAATTCTTTAGAATATGATGAATCAACTGGTAAAAAAGCTAAAAAATTAATTGGAGATGTTCAGCTAAAACATGATGATGTACTTATGTTTTGCGATAGTGCTTATGTTTTTTCTGAAAGTAATAGCATGCATGCTTATAGTCGAATAAAAATTATTCAAGGCGATTCCTTACAACTTACGGGCGACTCTTTAATTTATTATGGCAATACTAAAAAAGCTATTCTTAGAGGAAATATTCAGCTTATTAATAAAGATGTTACATTAACCACTAAATTTTTAGACTACGACAGGACTACTAACATTGCCTATTACTTTAATGGTGGGGAAATGATTAGCCGCCAACAACAGGATACGCTTACTTCTGAAAAAGGGTATTATCATGCCAATCATCAATCTTTTTATTTTAAAGAAAATGTGGTGCTTACCAATCCTCAATATAAGATATTTGCTGATACTCTAAAATTTCACTCCTCTACCGAAACGGTATACTTTCTTGGAAAAACGACTATTTTAAGTGATAAAAATTTTATCTATACCAATGATGGTTGGTATAATACTAAAAATAACACTTCGGAATTTTATACCGACTCTTACATTTACTCGGAAAATAAATTTATTTATGGCGATACTATTTTCTATAACAGAGATTTAGGCTATGGAAAAATTACGTGTAATGCGTTAATCAAAGATACTGCTGATGATTTACAAATTTTAGGTGATGATGTTCAGCTTTTTGAGCTAAAAGATAGTGCCGTTATTACCAAAGAAGCTTTACTAATGCAGTTTATGGATAATGATACACTTTATTTACATGCAGATACTTTTAAAGTTTACGCCAGTTATAAATACGATTTAGATTCTCTTAACCATGATACATTAAGCGTTGATACACTAAGAAACTTATTGGCTTACCATAAAGTGAAATTTTTTAAAAGCGATATGCAAGGCAAAGCAGATTCCGTAGTGTATAATTTTGCCGATTCAACCGTGAATTTTTATAGAGATCCCATTATTTGGTCTAACGAAAACCAATTAACAGCCGATTTCATCTATTTACAAATGAAAAACAAAGCCATTGATGCCATTTTTATGGAGAAAAATGCTTTTATAATTTCCATAGCAGATTCGATACACAAACACTTTAATCAGATTAAAGGTATTGATATGGTGGGTTATTTTAAGGAGAAAAAACTTTACAAAATTGAAGTGCACAATCAGGCAGAAACAATTTACTTTGCTAAAGACGATGATAACAGGTATATAGGTGTAAACAAAGCTACAGGAAATGACATGCTTATTTTCTTGGAAGATAATACCTTAAAATCACTCACTTTTATAAAAGACCCTGATGGTATTTTTCATCCAATTAATGAGCCTTCACCAAAAGACTTAATTTTAAAAGGGTTCAACTGGAACGAAATTGACAGACCAAAAGATCAGTTTGATATTTATTGAACCACCAACTTTCCTGTATGAATTAATTGATTATCGTTAAAAACAGTAACAATATAATTTCCTGAATTCCAATCCGAAACATCAATTTTTAATTGGTTAGTGAAAATCTCTTCATAAGCAACATTACCCAAAACATCATAAACAACAACTTGTAATTGGTTGTATGACGCAAGCGTTTTTAACCAAAACACATCTTTGGTAGGGTTTGGAAATATTTCTATTACAGCAGTCTCCTTATCCTCAATTTTATCAATAGCAACAGCACTCGGACTATTAGCAAAAGCATATTCTCCTAACAATAAACTATCTATAACTACATATCCGTAAGGAACTCCCGGTATAACAGTTTTACCATAATAAGGAAACTCTTGCCAATCATCATGTGCATCTTCTCTGTAAAGCAAAACAAGGCTATCATGGTTTACCGAAAGTAAATCTATATCTAAAAACCCACTACTTGCTCTACCGTCAAAGTCTATTCTGGCAGAAGCCGAAAAACCAGTTGGCAAAATACCAGTAAATCGCCAGTATCTACTGGTTGATAATCTGTAATTATTTACATTATTTTTTACTGAATCGGGAGCAACCCAATGGTGTTCAATATGCAACAAAGCAGAATCGCTAACAGCATCTACACCAACTCTCACTAAAGTAAGATTTTGAAGCTGAGGATTAAACGTATTTTTAACCTTAAGCTGATTATCTGTTCTAGCTTGGTTTAACAAATTGGCTTCATTTAATATTACTACTGTTGGCTGAAAAGGTACACTCACCAAAGCGGTAGAATATTGTCCGGAAGCTACAATATCGGTTGTAAATTTATTCCAATTATTGTCATAAAAAGTTACTTCAAGTGAAGTTCCCGTATGAAAATTAGTAGCTCCTCTTAGCTTTTGCTGAACATAAAGTGTAACATCATAATTAGGTGAATTTAATGCTACCTCAAATGAATCAACTTTAAAATTAGAAAACCCCGGACTCAACACCCAATCATTAAAAAAATCGGTCATATTAACCCCTGTAGAAGTAGTTAAAAAATCTTTGAATTCTGTTGGATTAATGTTCTTAAACTTAAAACTATCCATCAACTGTTGCACGCCATAAAAAAACAAAGAATCGCCTAAATAGGCTCTCATATTATGAGCTACTGATGCTCCTTTTAAGTAAGAATGTGTTCCATAAGTATAAGCATGATCCATATTACTTAACGACCTAAACCCATCATCATCTATATGAGCAAACTGCAATACTTGTTTATGATTAGCTTTTACATCAGTCATGTATGCATCCCTCCCGTATAAAAATTCTGTAAAAATATGTTCGGAATATGTAGCAAAACCTTCATTAATCCACATATCTCCGGCAGTTTCGCAAGTTACTAAGTCACCCCACCAATGGTGAGCAAATTCGTGAGCCATTAATGTTTCATAAGCCAAGCTACCATTTGCAGCAACTCTCGGATAAGCCACACATGTTGCATGTTCCATAGCACCACCATTAAAAGGCACTAACACAAAACCTATTTTACTCCATAAATACGGACCATATTGATTCTCGTAAATTGTTAATGCTTGATTTAAATTTACAAATGAATTTTTTAAATTAGTAGTATCGGGAGCTCTAGCCACTAATTCCACAGGAATACTTCCGTTGGCACCTAAAAAAGTTTGATGAACAGTTGCATAATCTGAAATAGCTGCACATACCAAATAGGTTGGAATTGGTTCATTCATTATCCATTTTCTAACAATGGTGTCTCCTGCTATCACAGAATCATTAATCAATACTCCATTACAATGTGCTTTTTTACCTCCGGAAGTAATAATATTAAACTCATAGGTAGCATGTTCTACAAAATTATCAAAACATGGAAACCAGACTCTTCCGTAATTATGAGGATCTGCATTAAAGCCTACTCCTAAATTATAGGCATAGGTATTATCAAAATAAAAACCGCCAAAACCGCTATTATCTGTTTGCGGAGTTCCATTATAAAAAACAATTACTTCAGAAGTATCTCCAACATTCATTGAAGTAGGTAAACTAACTGCCAGTAAAGTATCATTATAACTAAACGTCAGTAAATTATTAGCTGCATCTTTAACAGAATCTACATTAAGCTCCAATAAATCTAAATCGAGTAGATTAATACCATTAAGCTTAGGTGTAAAAGTAATTTTACAATTTCCGGCAATAATTTTATTGGTAAAATCAGTAATGTCTAAATTTATTTGATAGTTCAGAACATCAATGGTATCACTTCTGCTATTTAAGGCTTTGTTATTAACATCTGTCGGTTTTACCTGAGCATAAGTTATAGTCAAAGTAAAAATAGTAACCGTTATAAAAAGTAATAT
>CAMPHX010000210.1 GCA_946886085.1 uncultured Flavobacteriales bacterium
GAAATAACACTAATGTTAGTGCATATTTGTTTTTAAGCCATTTTGGTATTTTCTGCCACATAAATACAAAAATACATATCAATTCTTAAAGATAAATGTAAAATAGCAGCGAACTATTAAACAAAGCGTTGTTAATGGTATACGAATTAAAAAAAAGGCTGTAAAAAAGTTCAAAAAACAATTCTTTCAATTTACCGAGCAACGAAAATATTACTACTTTTACGAGTTCATTTTTTAAACATCAAAATAAATGGCAAAGACAAGAAAAGAACAGGATGCATTAGAATATCATGCACAAGGAAAGCCCGGAAAAATTGAAGTAGTACCAACAAAACCATATAGTACCCAACGAGATTTATCGTTGGCATATTCACCTGGAGTAGCAGTGCCATGTATAGAAATTGCGGCCAATAAAGAAGATGTTTATAAATATACCGCTAAAGGTAACTTAGTAGCTGTGATTTCTAACGGAACAGCAGTGTTAGGGTTGGGGGATATTGGTCCGGAAGCTTCAAAACCTGTGATGGAAGGAAAAGGATTGTTGTTTAAGATTTTTGCAGATATAGATGTTTTTGATATTGAAATTGATGCTACTGATGTAGATAAATTTGTTGAAACAGTAAAAGCAATTTCACCCACTTTTGGTGGAATAAACCTAGAAGATATTAAAGCTCCCGAATGCTTTGAAATTGAAGAGAGATTAAAAAATGAGTTGAACATTCCGGTAATGCACGATGATCAACACGGAACAGCTATAATTACTGCTGCTGCCTTACTTAATGCTATAGAATTAGCTGATAAAAAAATTGATAAAATAAAATTGGTTGTTAATGGTGCAGGTGCTTCTGCCATGTCGTGTACTAAATTATATGTAACCTTAGGAGTTAATCCTAAAAACATTGTCATGTTGGATAGTAAGGGAGTAATACGTAAAGATAGAGTAGACTTATCTGAATCTAAAAAACAATATGCTACAGAAAGAAAAATAGACACACTTGAAGAAGCATTAGATGGTGCTGATATGTTTTTGGGATTATCAAAAGGCAATATTGTTTCTAAAGTAATGATTAAAAAAATGGCTAAAAACCCTATCGTTTTTGCTTTAGCGAATCCCGATCCTGAAATTCCTTATAAAGATGCAATTGCTACTAGAAAAGATATTATTATGGCAACAGGAAGGTCTGACCATCCTAATCAGGTGAATAATGTATTGGGTTTTCCATACATTTTTAGAGGTGCCTTAGATGTTAGAGCAACTTCTATTAATGAAGAAATGAAACTGGCTGCAGTAAAAGCTGTAGCTCAGTTAGCTAAAGAACCTGTTCCGGAAGAAGTAAATGAAGCTTATAATCAAAAAAACATCACTTTTGGTAGAAATTTTATTATTCCAAAACCACTAGATACAAGGTTGATAACCACTATTGCTCCGGCAGTTGCTAAAGCAGCTATGGATTCTGGTGTAGCATTACAGCCTATTACCGATTGGGAGGAGTATAAAGAAAGTTTAGCAAAACGTTTAGGGTTGAACAATAAACTACTTAAAAGTATAACCGAAAAAGCTAAAGGAAACCCTAAAAAAGTGGTTTTTGCTGAAGCAGATAACTATAAAATATTAAAAGCTGCTCAGGTAGTTTATGAAGAGGGTATTGCTCATCCAATATTGTTAGGAAAAGTAGCTAAAATTGAAGAAGTTGCCAAAGAATATAATTTAGAGTTAGGCGATATTCCAATTATAGACCCAAGAAGCTCTAAACATAGAGATAAAAAGAATTTTTATGCAGCAATGTTGTATGAAAAACGCAAGAGAAAAGGCGTTACTTTAGCTGAAGCTCAAGAAATGATGCGTAGTCGTAATTATTTTGGCTCTGCTATGGTAGAAATGGGTGATGCTGACGCCTTAATTTCCGGGTTGACAAGAAACTATAAAAATACAATAAGACCTGCTTTACATGTTATTGGAACAGATGATGACGTTAAAAAAATTGCAGGGATGTACATTATTTTTACTAAAAAAGGACCAGTTTTCTTTGCAGATACTACTGTAAATTTAAATCCTTCGGCAAGAGATATTGCGGATATTACAGCATTAACAGCTAAAATTGTAGATAGATTTAAAATTGTACCTAAAATAGCTTTGTTGTCTTACTCTAATTTTGGTTCGGCAGATGGAGAAGATGCTATAAAAATGCGTGAAGCCAAGAAAATTCTAGAAAGAGAATATCCTGATTTAATTGTTGATGGAGAAATTCAGGCCAATTTTGCGTTGAATAAAGAGTTAAGAAACGAAATATTTCCATTTTCTGAATTAGCAAGAAAAAACACCAACACTCTTATTTTTCCAAACTTAGCAGCAGGAAATATTGCTTATAAGTTAATGTTAGAAATGGGCGAGTTTGAATCAATCGGACCAATTTTATTAGGAATGAAAAAGCCAGTTCATATTTTACAGTTAGGTAGCTCAGTTAGAGAAATTGTGAATATGGTAACGATTGCTGTAACCGATGCACAAACTAGGAAATGATTTAATGTGTAAATGTGAGAATGATTAATGACTGATAACCGAAACTAAACTTATAAACTCTTAAACTTCTAAACTAATTATGATAGCTCAAATAAAAGGTAGATTAATAGAAAAAACACCAACCTATGTAATTATAGATTGCAATGGGGTGGGGTATCAAATTAACATTTCGCTAAATACTTACTCAAAAATAGATGCAGATGAACTTTGTTTGTTACATACACACATGATAGTGAGAGAAGATGCTCAGTTGCTTTATGGTTTTAAAGACAAAAGCGAAAGAGAATTGTTTAGGTTATTAATTTCTGTTTCGGGAGTGGGTTCAGCTACAGCAATGATGATTTTATCTTCACTAACCGCTACAGAAATTAAAGGAGCAATTAGTACAGGAGATGTGAATACGCTTAAGGGTGTGAAAGGAATTGGAGCAAAATCTGCCCAAAGAATTATTATTGATTTGAGAGATAAAATAGGAAAAGTTGGAGAAAGTGATATAAATTTTGCTGTTTCAAACAATACTATTAAAGATGAAGCGTTAAGTGCACTAATTATGCTAGGTTTTGCAAAAAAACCGGCAGAAGTTGCACTAAATAAAATACTTACTGTTTCAGAGGATATGAGTGTGGAACAGCTTATTAAACAAACATTGAAAAGCCTTTAAGGGGCTTTATTAATTTGGTAGTAAACAAGGTAACATATAAAAAAATATTTTTTATTGTTGGGCTTTCCTTTGTAATAACCCTTACAAATTGGATAGCTCATCCAACAAATTCTATAGCTCGTCCTAATACGAATGAGTTAGTATTGCCTGTTGATAGTCCTGAAATAGATTTAATTTACCCTTTTGATGATGAAGGTACAAACCCGAATAGTACTAATACAGGAGGATTGTATTTAGATAATCCAAGCAATGTTAAATCGGGTTTTGAATATGACCCCGAAACAGGTACTTACAACTATTACCAGAGAATAGGCGATAAAAATTTTAGAGATCCTACTTACATGACTTTTGATGAGTATTTAGAATACGACTCAAAAAAATCATTACAAGATTATTGGAAACAAAAAGCAGATGCCGATGCTATGGAGCAGACAAAAGGCTTCAGACCAACCTTAAATGTTAAAGGTAAAGCGTTTGATAGAATTTTTGGAGGAAATACTATTGATATTCGTCCGCAAGGTTCGGCAGAATTATCTTTCGGGATAAATCGTTCTACCAGAGACAATCCCGTGTTACCTGTACATCAAAGAAGTTTAACTACTTTCGATTTTAATCAGCAAATACAGTTAAATGTTATAGGAAACATCGGTACAAAAATGAAGTTGTCTTTTAATTATAATACGGAAGCAACTTTTGATTTTGAAAATAGAATGAAAATAGAATATTCTATTG
>CAMPHX010000211.1 GCA_946886085.1 uncultured Flavobacteriales bacterium
TTGTTTATGAAACTAAAAAGCTAACCATTGAAAACCTCACAGAAAATCGTGAATATAAGATTATCTTAAAAGAAAGTCAGCAAAACCTAGATGAGCTTATTGTTGCTGCTACTAGGGTAAAAGAAAATGCCCCAATAGCTCATTCCAACATTGCTTATAGCGATATTGAAAAAAACAACTTAGGTCAGGATATTGCTTTTCTGTTGCAAAACACCACTTCTTTAGTTTCCACAAGTGATGCCGGTGCAGGAGTTGGCTATACTGGTTTTAGAATTAGAGGCTCTGATGGGACAAGAATTAATGTAACCGTTAATGGTATCCCTATTAATGATGCAGAATCTCAAGGAACTTTTTGGGTAAATATGCCCGATTTTGCTTCCAGCACAGAAAACATCCAAATTCAGCGTGGTGTGGGGGCTTCCACTAATGGATCAGGTGCTTTTGGAGCAACTGTAAATTTACAAACTACCACCTTAAAAGAAAAAGCTTACGGAGAAATTGCTACTTCTTACGGTTCTTTTAATACCCAAAAATATACTACCAAATTCGGAACAGGATTAATTAATAAACATTGGGCTTTTGATGGTAGAGCATCTTATATTAAATCTGACGGATATATAGACAGAGCTACTTCCGACCTAAAAAGTTATTACTTGTCGGCAGGTTATTATGCAGATAAAACCTCTGTTAAAATCATTCATTTTGCAGGAAAAGAAAAAACATATCAATCTTGGTGGGGAACTCCTGAAAGCCGAATTACAGGCAATAAAGAAGATATGGAAACTCATGCTATGAATAATGGATTGGATTCTGCTCAAACCCACAATTTACTTAATTCAGGCAGAACGTACAACTATTATGAATACGATAATGAAACGGATAACTACCAACAAGATCATTTTCAGCTATTATTTTCTCATCAGTTTTCATCTAAACTAAGTGCTAATGCTACATTACATTATACTTATGGGAGAGGTTATTATGAGCAATTCAGAAAACAAGATGATTTTTCGGATTATGGTTTAGATCCTTTTATTGCCGGAACAGACACTATAACTGAAACAGATGTAATCAGAAGACGTTGGCTCGACAACCATTTTTACGGTACAACTTATAATTTAAATTATACTTCCTCTAAACTTTCGCTGGTTTTAGGTGGTGGCTACAACAATTATGATGGCGACCATTTTGGAGAAATTATTTGGATGGAATATGCTAAGAACACCAATATAAGAGATAAATATTACGACAACAATGCACAAAAAGAGGATTTCAACACCTTCTTAAAAGCGGATTACCTTATAGGTGAAAAATTAACGCTTTTTGGAGATTTACAAATCAGAACCATTGCCTACCAAACTAAAGGTATTGATAGCGATTTAAGAGAAATTGATGTTGACACCAACTTTGTTTTCTTTAATCCAAAGGGTGGTTTAAATTTTCAATTTAATGATAAGTTAAGAGCTTATGCCTCGGTAAGTGTTGCCAATAGAGAACCTGTAAGAACCGACTTTATTGATAATCCTTCGGACAACCAACCTAAACACGAAATGTTGGTAGATTACGAAGCAGGTGTTGGACTAAAACTTAAAAAACTATGGCTAAAAGCTAATGTTTATTACATGGATTACACCAATCAGTTAGTATTAACAGGAGAATTAAACGATGTTGGCTCCTCCATAAGAACTAATGTGGATAAAAGTTACAGAGCAGGTATTGAGTTAGAAGGAACCTTCTTAATTAGTAAAAAAGTAGCATTGAATACAAACGCTACTTTCTCTCAGAATAAAATTGAAAACTTTACGGAAGTATTGTATGATTATACTACTGATTTTGATATTATCGAAAACAATTACTCCAATACCGATATTGCTTTCTCGCCAAATGTTATTGCTGCAGCAAGCATTCATTATAGTCCTATAAAACAAATAAATCTTATGTTGCAAACCAAATATGTAGGCAAACAGTTTTTAGATAATACCTCCAACAACGATAGAGCTATAGCTGCTTACCAAACTGTTGATGCAAGAATTAGTTTTATTCTGTTACCAAAAAAAATGAGAGAACTTTCTTTCCATTTAATGGTCAACAATATTTTCGATACGATGTATAGTAGCAATGGCTATACTTACAGCTATATTTATAATGATTTAATTACCGAAAACTTTTATTACCCTCAAGCAGGAACGAACTTTTTAGCTGGTTTGGTGCTTAAATTTTAATTCTTTTAGTTCACTTTAATCCACTTTCCTGAAGTTTAAAACTTCAAGAAAGTTTTTGTTTTTCTAAGAAAAATTACATTAAAAAAATCCGTAAAGTTTTTTAGGATAGTAGTACTTTTGGCGCATGATAACACAAGAGCAATTAAAAAAATTAGCCGATCGCCTGGAAGCGTTAAGGGGGTATCTTTGACATACCCGGGAAAACAATACAATTAGAAGAAGAACAGCAAAAAACTGAAGACCCTAACTTTTGGGACAACCCTGATGAAGCCGAAAAGCAACTCAAGGTAGTTCGTAATATAAAAGTTTGGGTAGATGCTTTTAATGAGCTTAAAACCATGTTAGGCGATTTAGAGGTGCTTTATGAATTTCATAAGGAAGGCGAAGCTACTGAAGAAGAAATCGACCATCAATACAACCTTACACTAGAAAAATTTGAAGATGTAGAGTTTAAAAACATGCTTAGCTCTGATGAAGACAAGCTTAGTGCTGTGCTTCAAATTACTGCCGGAGCAGGTGGTACCGAAAGCTGCGATTGGGCTTCCATTCTGCTAAGAATGTATAAAATGTGGGCAGAAAAAAACAACTATAAACTTACCACACTCGATTATCAAGATGGAGATGTTGCCGGCATAAAAACCGTTACCATAGAAATTGAAGGCGATTACGCTTTTGGTTACCTTAAAGGTGAAAATGGTGTCCACCGTTTAGTGCGTGTAAGTCCATTTAATGCTCAAGGTAAACGTATGACTTCCTTTGTTTCTGTTTATGTATATCCATTAGTTGATGATACCATTGACATTGTAATCAATCCCGCAGATATTACTTGGGATTTTGCTCGTTCGGGAGGTGCCGGAGGACAAAATGTAAACAAGGTAGAAACAAAAGTAATACTTAAACACCTTCCATCAGGAATAATGATTACCAACTCAGAAACGCGTTCTCAACTAAAAAACAGAGAAAAAGCCATGCAGTTATTGAAATCGCAACTTTACGAAATTGAAATGCGAAAAAAATTAGAAGCACGTTCTGAAATTGAAGATAGTAAAATGAAAATTGAATGGGGAGCTCAAATAAGAAGTTATGTGTTGGATGACAGAAGAGTTAAAGACCATAGAACCAATTTTACCGTTAACGACCCCGACAAAGTTTTATCTGGCGAATTAGACGGTTTTCTGAAAGCTTATTTAATGATGTTTGGAAAAAATTAAATTTTTAAATGATGAAAATATACCACAACCCAAGATGTAGTAAAAGCAGACAAACCCTGCAACTTATTCAAGAAAAAAACACAGAGGTAGAAATAATTGAATATTTAAAAGACATTCCATCAAAAACAGAATTGTTGGACGTACTCAAAAAGCTAAAGCTTAATGCTGAAGACATTATTCGTAAAACTGAAACAGACTACAAAGAAAATTTTAAAGGAAAAAAATTATCTAACGAACAATGGGTAGATGCTATGATAAAATATCCTAAATTAATAGAAAGACCAATAGTAGTAAAAGGGAATAAAGCCGTTTTAGGACGACCACCGGAAAATGTAAAAGCGTTATTGTAAAAAACAATTACGCTGCTTTATCGTCTTCCATTCCGGCAAGCTCTCTAACAAACTTAGGGGCAAATTTGTTCAAGAAGTATAATTTTAAAGACCCCGGAACAACAACAGTGAATAAAAACATTAATACCC
>CAMPHX010000212.1 GCA_946886085.1 uncultured Flavobacteriales bacterium
CTATTATGAGTGCTATTGCCTGACACAAATATACTAAAATTCCTGATTCAATATTTTTTTACTTCTTCAACTTTTTTAGTTCATGCTTTCATTGCTTTTATTTACAATTTCATAACACACTGTTAATTCTTGCATTACATTAAAAAAGATAGTGGATTAGTAATTTTGAAATAAAAAACAATGGACAAATTTGAAATTAAAGAGGATACCAATACACCCTTAGTTTTAATCAATTTCAAAACGGGAAACATCAAGTTAATAGGTTCTTCTACCCATTCAAAACCAGAAGAATTTTATCCCACAATTTTAAAAATGCTTAAAAAGTATTTTGAAAATCCAGCAAAAACTACCAAAGTTTTAATTGATTTAGATTATTACAATGATACTTCTTTCAACTATATTTTTCAGTTGGTAGAATTAATTGTTGGCTTAGAAAAATTTGATAGAACACAACTTAATTTAGAATGGTATTGTCATCCTGAAGATAGAGGAATATTGGATGATATCACCATGATTAGTTATCAACTTCAATATCCTATAAAAGTGTTGACTTATGAGTTGGTGGGGTAAAATACTACCCCAACCTTCCCAAAAAAAGGGAGAATTGTGAATCTAATAACTTTATAAACTCATAAACTTTTAACCTAATAACCTAGCTATCAAAATTTCCAATCGTAAGTATTGATTTCCAACAAGCAGTTAGAAAGCAAATCGATACTTCCTTGAATATCGTCTTTGTTTGCCATTTCAATTACTTGGTGTATATGTCTGGTTGGAATAGAAATAGCTCCTGAAATTGCACCTCCGGCACTCATTCGTTGTATTCCGGCAGTATCTGTTCCTCCTGCTGTTAAAATTTCTTTTTGATAGGTAATTTTATGTTTTTTAGCAACACCTTCCATAAACCTCACCATTCTGTAATCGCAAATAGTAGAGCTATCCATCACTTTTATAGCTGTTCCTTCACCAAGTTTAGTAATCATTTCTTCAGCTTTAGCCCCCGGCACATCGTAAGCAATAGTGGTATCTAAACCAAAGCCAAAATCGGGTTGAATTTTTAATGATGCTACACTTGCTCCTCTTATTCCAACTTCTTCCTGAACGGTAAACACACCATATACATCGTAAGGTACTTCTTTGTTTTTTAAGTCTCTTAATGATTCAATAAGAATGAAAACTGCCAACCTGTTATCTAACGATTTACAATTAACACAGTTTCCCATTTCTATTAAATTTCTATCTCTGGTAATGGGGTCTCCAATGTTTACTATTTTTTCTACTTCTTTTTTATTCATTCCTAAATCAATAAAAAAGTCGGTAGTTTTTAGTTGTTTGGTTTTTTCCTCAGCCGTCATAACATGAATAGGTTTAGAACCCATTACACCAATAACGTCTTTTTTCCCATGAATAATTACCCTTTGTGCCGTTAATGTTTTCGGGTCGAATCCTCCTAAGGTATGAAAACGAACAAATCCATTGTCGTCAATATGGGTAACAATAAACCCAATTTCGTCCATGTGAGCACCAATCATCACTTTTTGTGATTGTTTTCCTTTTTTAATGGCATAAACGTTGCCCATATTATCCACTTCCACTTTATCTACAAGTGGCTTAACTTCTCTGATTACAATTTCTCTAATACGTTGTTCGTGTCCGGGAGCTCCCGCTGCTTCTGCAATTTCTCTAAGTAAATCTATATTTAATGACATAGTAATATTTTTAATATTTTTATTTTTTAATCCACAAAACTCAATTTCATCATATTGGTTTGTCCTTTTTCTGTAATAGGCATGCTTGCCAAGTTGATGATTAAGTCTTTCTTTTTAATTCGTTTTTCTTTTTTTAGGATGTATTTAATATCGGCAATAGTATGATCGGTACTTACAAATTTATCATAGTAAAATACTTTTACTCCCCACACCAAGCTTAACATGTTTAGGATGTCTTTGTTGCCTGTAAAAACATAAATTCCGGCTTTTGGTCTAAAACTGGCAATTTTAAACCCTGTATAACCGGAAAAAGTCATGGTAATAATGGCTGCTGCATTGGTTCTGTGAGCTAATCTACATGAATTAAAACAGATAGAGTCTGTTATAAAACGTTCTTGAATGGTTTCGTCCGGTGGATATTCATAATGGTAAAGTGATTCACTGGTTTCTACATTTTCAATGATGCTTACCATGGCTTTAATCACTTCTTCAGGATGCTTTCCTACAGAAGTTTCACCGCTTAACATCACGGCATCGGCTCCATCTAGAACGGCATTTGCTACGTCATTTACTTCTGCTCTGGTAGGTGTAATATTATCAATCATGCTTTCCATCATTTGAGTAGCAATAATCACAGGCTTAGCAGCTTGCATACATTTTTTCACTATCATTTTTTGGGTAAGAGGTACTTTATGGAAAGGAATTTCTACACCTAAATCTCCACGAGCAACCATAATGGCGTCTGTTTCTTTTATGATGTCGTCAATTTCGGCAACTGCTTCCGGCTTTTCAATTTTAGCTACAATTTTAGCATTACTTTTTGCTTTAGTGATGATGTGTTTAAGCTCAATAATATCTCTGGCACTTCTAACAAATGAAAGCCCTATCCATGAGATATTCATCTTTAGTGCAAAGTTTAAATCTTCTAAATCCTTTTTAGTTAGGCTTGGCAGTGAAACCTTGGTGTTGGGTAAGTTTACCCCTTTGTTGGAAGATAATTTACCCCCATGAAGCACTTTGGTAACTACTTCGTTTTTCTGATTGGTTGACACCACTTCCAACACCAATTTCCCATCATCCAACAATATTATTTCCTTGGGTTTTACATCTTTGGGGAAGGTGGTATAACTGATATAGGCTTTTTCGACTGTTCCTTCACACTTAGTGGTAGTAAGGATAAATTTGCCACCATTTTTAAGCATCACGCCATTATTTTCCATTTTCCCAACTCTAATTTTGGGGCCTTGCAAATCGGCTAAAATAGCAGTATGTTTCCCTAGTTCATCATTTAGTTCTCTAATAGTAGTGATTACTTTTTCATGATCTTCGTATGTTCCATGGGAAAAATTTACTCGACATACATTCACTCCTGCTTTAATAATTTTTTTAAGCATGGTTTTGGAAGATGTAGCGGGTCCAATGGTGGCGACAATTTTTGTTTTTCTGTAATTCATTAAAATAATAAGTTTTGTTTCGATTTAAGTTCGTTTACATCTATTCTATGGGCAAGAATAACAACATTTATTTCTTTAACCTTTTTGGCTAAATTTTCAACAAGTTTGTCGCTAACACTGCCTTTTAAAACTAGAAAATAATCAATACTTTGTTTTTCACTAACCAAATAGCCTTCGCTACTTTTGTTGGCTATTACAAAATATTCTATGTTGTTGTCTTCGTCAATATATTCAAAAAACGGAAAGTTAATGATTTCGTTTTTCTTTTGTATTTCGTAATCTTCAATTCTTTTAAAATTTGTTTTGAGAGCATTGTTTAACGACCAGCAAATTCTATAATCTTTTGAGTGGCAACTAATTCCAATCAATTCAAAGTCGTATTCATTTTCAAGGCTAAACGTTAGTTTCGACATCGCTTTTTCCCTCTAATTTTAAATGTAAAGGTAGCAAAAATTTATGTGTTAAAGTTGTATATTTTTATCGATTTTAACCTTATTATTTGAATGCAAAACTTGTAATGAATGGTAGGTTTTAGGAAGGGTTTATTATCAAAAATAAATGTAAATTTATGTGTTGAATCCCATTGTGTTAAATGGTTTTTTTGGGTTGTGGAAGTATTCTTGAAGTTAATATATAAAAATTAACCACATAGTTTTATGTGGTTAATTAATAATTTAATCTTTTAAGTAAGCAATGCATTTAAGCTCAATTGCGATAGGAG
>CAMPHX010000213.1 GCA_946886085.1 uncultured Flavobacteriales bacterium
ATTTATCTTTTTCAATAAGGAGCTTATTTTCATATTCTTTTTCTTTAGTTTTAAATTTTAAGGCAAGTTCATCCATTCTTTTTCTATTTTCAGAACCAATCAAACTATCGTTAAGAAAATTATATCGCTGAGATGCTTCATAAGCTTCTTTATAATTGCCTAATTTCTCATTAATTTTACTTAGGAGATGATGCCCCTGTGTAACTTGACGCATGCTACCTATCTGTTTAGATAGATTGATTCCTTGCTGAATATAGATCAATGCACTATCATATTGTTCTGACGCAAAGTATGAACCTGCTAAGTTCATTGAAGATTGAGCTATCCCTTGAGAAAAGTTATACTTCTTAAATGCACGAAGTGCTTTATGCGTATAAAATTGCGAACTATCTTGTTTCCCTTGAATGTAGTAAATTCCACCCAACCCTTGATCAATTACTGTCAACTGATATAAATCCTTAAGTTGTATTGCGATGTCTTTTTCCAATTTAATAATCGAAATAGCTTCATCAAACTTTTTTTGTTTCGATAGCACATCAGCTAACATACTATATGCACGCATTATTGTTCGTTGTTCATTGGTAGTTGTCAAATAAGATAACCCTTCTTTTATATAAGCTTCTGCCGTTTTGTATTTACGAACCATAGTATTAGCTCCTCCTAAATTAACAGCCATTCCTGCTTCACCATATTTATTTCCAAGTTCTTTATATAAAAGTTTTGCCTTCATATAACATTTCATTCCTTTTTCAATATCTCCTTGTTCACATGCTATAACTCCAATATTTCTCCAACTTTTAGCTTCAAGGGTTTTATCTTTAACTAGCTGTGCCAACACCAACCCTTTTGTTGCATAAATACTTGCTGTATCAAATTGTCCTTTTTGAATGTAGTAATTAGCATAAGCTTCATACAATAACGACTTAATACCTTTGTGTTTAGCTAATAAAGCATTATTAGTAGTTGCACTATCTAAATGAGATTTACCTAATTCTATATCTGATTTCAAATAATAATTAAATAGCTCTATTCTAGCTAATACAGAATTGGTGTCATTTTCTAATCTTGTCAAATTTATAAGACTATCTGTTTGGGCTGTAGAAGTCAAGCTAATTAAAAAAAAGCACAACCATAGTTGTGCTCTTCTGCTATGAAAAAAACTATAAATACTCATTTACTTTATTACTATTTTTTTTACAAATGTATGATTATCTGTAGATAATTGTAGATAATAAATACCTTTTGCTTGTTCAGTTAAATTTAGTTCTGCTTTATTTGTAAAAGATATTTCATCAATTACTTTTCCTAAGGTATTTATCACCAACAGATTTATTGTTTGGTTTTCATGGTCTAGGGTTTTAATGGTAAATAGACCATTGCTAGGATTAGGGAATATTGTTATTGTATTTTCAATAGATCTATCATCAATTCCAACTCCTGTTACATTAACACAGGCCGAAGTATCTGTACATCCATTTTGAGTTACCTCTACCGCATAACTTCCGTTTGCAGAAGCTACAAATAATTGATTGGTTGCACCTGAAATAATGGAGTAGTTATTATTGCAATCTAACCATTGATAGGTTGCTCCTGTAGCGTTTGCCATTATACTGTCATTCCCTTGAGTAGAAGTAGAATTATCTACTGTGTTAATGGTAAGATTAAGGGTAACAATACTGTCACAACCATTAGCTGCTCCACCTGTTATAGTATGAGTAGCTGTGTTATTACTAGCAGTATAATTAATGTTGTCTATCCAGGTGTAAGAATTACAAGCAGTGATTACATCTGTACCTGTAGCGGTATTGTTGATGGTTAAGTTTAAGGTAACGATACTGTCACAACCGTTAGCGGCTCCATTTACAATAGTATGAGTTGCGGTGTTATTACTTGTGGTGTAGGTATTGTTGTCTATCCAGGTATATGAATCACAGGCAGTAATTACGTCTGTTCCGGTAACGGTGTTATTAATAGTTAGGTTTAGAGTAACAATGCTATCACAACCATTAGCGGCTCCGTTTGTTATGGTATGGGTTGCTGTATTGTTGCTTGTGGTGTAAGTATTGTTGTCTATCCAAGTATATGAATTACAAGCAGTGATTACGTCTGTACCGTTAGCGGTGTTATTGATGGTTAAGTTTAAAGTAACTATGCTATCACAGCCGTTAGCAGCTCCACCTGTTATGGTGTGCGTAGCTGTAGAGTTGCTAGAAGTGTAAGTGTTGTTGTCTATCCAAGTATAGGAATTACAAGCAGTAACTACATCTGTTCCATTTGAAGGACCAGTAATAGTTAAGTTAATTGTAATAACAGAATCACATCCTCCGGCATTTTGTATGGTATCTGTATAAGTATTACTAGTAGTCCATGTATAATTTCCACTAGGTGAAGTGTAACTAGTACAAGCCGAAGGATTAATTATTGAAGTTGTGAAGACACACTGACTTAATTTAACTATAAATGCATCAGCTAAGCCATTTGTTGTAAGAGTATAGGTTCCTGATCCAGGGTCATAATCACCGGAATTATAAAGTTCACCTGAAATGTATATCGAACCAAAAGAGTTAGTGTGAATTCTATCAGCAAACTCTGTGGCTACACCTACAAAATTTCCAGCCCAAACAAAGTCTCCATTTGAATCTAATTTCTGAAAAAATATGTCCCAATTACCAATAACCCCATTTAAAATAAAGCTATTACTACTGGGGTCTGCATCTACATTTCCTTCGTACCTTCCAGCTGAATATATATTTCCATATTCATCTACCTCAATTGTTTCTATATAGTCTATACCTATTCCCCCTATCGTTTTATTCCATATGAAACTTCCAATAGAAGATAACTTTAATAAAAACCCATCTTCGTTGCCATTAGATGTATAGTTAGATATCCCAGCATTAGGATCAAAATCAAGAGTACCCTCAAATGGTCCTGCTACATATATGTTACCAAAAGTATCTGTATCTATTGCTTTAGGTTGTTCATTTAGTGGTCCACCTATAGATTTGGCAAAAGAATAATTTCCAGCAGAATCATACACAGCTATAAAAATATCTATCTGACCGACTGAAGTTAGATTTGCTACACCAGCACCTAAATCAAAATCATAAGTATTTTTAAAACCTCCAGAAACAACAATATCACCAGAAGGATTAACACACATATCATTTATGCTCACATAATTAGATTGGTTGCTGGATGAAGAAGCGCTTAAAGTTTTAACACGAATAAAATTTCCCGATGGAAGTAATTTTAAAATATAAGAATCGTTTGGTATTGCAGAGGTTACATTATATACACCAATACTTGGGTCAAAATCTACAGTGGAATTAAAGTTTCCCCTTAAATAAATATTTCCACCAGAGTCAAATTCAATTTCCCTTACATTATCAGCAGCTGTTCCACCAAAAGAAATCGCCCAAACAAAATTTCCAAAAGCATCTAATTTTAGCAAAAAACCATCAGTACTTCCATTAGAAGTTAAATTAAACACACCTGAACCAGGGTCAAAATCTACCGTGTTAGAGAATTGTCCACATACATATACATTACTATTTTGATCAATATTTATATCATATGGAAAGTCAGTCCCTGTACCTCCTATTCCATGACCCCAAAGCATTTGTCCAGAAGTATTTAATTTTCTAATAT
This sequence comes from uncultured Flavobacteriales bacterium, assembly GCA_946886085.1. The sequence goes on from CAMPHX010000213.1 coordinate 3,652, forward strand.
AAAAATCAATTCCTCCTGAAGGAGTATAATTTTGTGTGCCTATTCCAGGATCTAAGTCTGTTGTCCCTTGAATTGCAGCGACAGTGTATGAGTTATCATTTGCATCAGATTTAACAAGGGCACCGTAATCACTATTTGTGCTACCCGTTGAATACGCCCAATCAAAATTAGGTTGAGCTTTAGTAGTAGCTATTGTAAAAATTATAATTACTAATGTTAAAAGGT
>CAMPHX010000214.1 GCA_946886085.1 uncultured Flavobacteriales bacterium
ACATGGAAGCGTTTAATAATTTAATTAAAACCATTGATGAATCTAGCAACATTAATGAAGCTCAAGAGAAACTCATTACTGCTAAAACTCAATATAATTGGGATGAAGAAAATAATTTCTATGTGGAGTTTAGTATATTGATAGAAAGAAGATTTAGCTAATTAAAGTTTGTCCAGAATGTCCGATTTCTTTGTTATTCTCGATCTTCAAATCAGTCATGTATTTTAGTACACTACTGATTATCAACTCATCAAAACCTCGAACTCAAACATTCTGACTCAAATTGATGACTTAATGGACAGACAATAATAAAAGAACTAAAGCAATGGTTAAAAAAAGTTTATTTTTTTTGGGAATTTTTCTAGTTGTATTTTCCGCTAAAAGTCAGGATGTAGTTTATGCAAAAAAAATGTTAGATACCTTAGCATCCTCTTATTTTGAAGGTAGAGGTGCAGTAAACAACGGAGAAAAAAAAGCAGCAGATTTTATTGTCAAAGAATATAAAAAACATGGATTACAGCCATTTAAAGAAAGTTTTTTACAGCATTTTAATTATAACATCAATACCTTTTCTGGTAAGTTGGAGGTAGTTATAGATGGTGAAAAACTCATTCCCGGAAAAGATTATATTGTTGGAGCAGCATCAAGCAAATTACAAGGTGAATTTGATTTAGTGCATTATAATTCTACCAATTTACCCACTAAAAAAGACTTGCAAAAGCTAACTAAGAGAGGTTTTTTCCTCAACAAAATAATTGTAATTGATAATGAAGGGGTAGCAAAGGACAATGAAATTCTAACGGCACTTCAAATTAATGTATTTAATGCGGTGGGGATAATTTTATTGGAAAATAAATTGACTCAATCCATAGCAACTTCTTATGAAAAATATGCTATTCTTCATGTTATGAGAGAAGTAATAGACCGAAATGCTCGAAAAATAGCAGTGAATATCAATCAGCAATTAATCAGCAATTTTAAATCGCAAAATGTAATTGGTTATATAGAAGGAACCGATTTCCCTGATTCAATTATTGCAGTTTCTGCTCATTACGACCATTTAGGAAGAATGGGTGATAAGGTTTATTTTCCGGGAGCTAACGATAATGCAGCAGGAGTGGCTATGTTGCTCAATTTTGCAAATCATTTTAGTGAAAATCCACCTAAAAAAACGATGGTTTTTATGGCTTTTGGAGCAGAGGAATCTGGCATTATAGGTTCTCGCTATTTTGTAGAAAACCCCACCTTTGAATTAAAAAGATTAAATTTCCTTATTAATTTGGATGTAATTGGAACAGGAACAGATGGCATTATGGTAGTAAATGGAGCTGATTTGCCACAAGCATTTGCTTTGCTAGAATCGTGCAACGAAAAAAAATATGTTTCTGAAATTAAAAAACGTAAAAACGCATCCAATAGCGACCATTTTTGGTTTGCTCAAAAAGGAATTCCCGCCTTTTTTATTTATGGATTAGGTGGCGGAACTGCTTATCATGATATTGATGATACTTCCGATAAGTTGCAATTGGAAAAATACAATGACGTTTTTTTATTAATCAGAGATTTTATTATACAATTATAACAAGCATTAATGGTGTTGAGCATAGTGAAAAGGATAAAGATTGGAATCCGTATATTGAGCTTATTATTAGTGTTTTATCTGATTAATGTTTTAGCAGTTTCCGCACAAACATCGGTAGTAAAAGCTACCACTCCCGAAGTCAATTTTACCAATTTTAATACAGAGCAAGGCTTGGCATTAAGTTCTATTTCTTGTGGTATTATCGACCAAAGAGGAAATTTATGGTTTGGCACTTTTGGCGGAGGAGTAAGTCGTTTTGATGGAAAACAGTTTACCACATTTACCACAGCCAATGGGTTGGCAAATAATACCATTTGGTCTGCTTTTGAAGATAGTAAAGGTAATTTATGGTTTGGCTCCGATGGAGGCGGAGTAAGTAAGTTCGATGGAAATAAATTTGTTTCCTATTCTACTAAAGAAGGACTAGCTCAAAATACGGTTATCAGCATTTTTGAAGATAGTAAAAGTAATATTTGGCTAGGAACAAAAAATGCCGGAGTGAGTAAGTTTGATGGTAAAAAATTCACCAATTATGATGTAAGTAGTGACATTGTTTTTAACTCGGTTTCGAGTATTTTAGAAGATAAACAAGGTAATATTTGGTTGGGATCAGGCGGTTCAGGGTTAATTCGTTTTAACGGAAAAAGTTTTGAAAGTCATACTACTGTTGATGGGTTGAGCAGTAACCACATAACAGCAATGGTAAAAAACAAGCAAGGAGATTTTTGGATAGCCACTGAAGCCGGAATTACTTTTTTTGATGGCAAGAATTTTAAAGCCATAACCACTCAAAATGGATTGCCCAACAACAATATCAGTACTATAATTATTGATAAATCAGAAAATATTTGGTTGGGAACGAAACACCAAGGTATAATTAAAATGAATGTGGAAGATTACTTATTGTCTGAAGGTGAAAGTGATTTTTCTGAATGTTTTACCAATTTCACTGTTGAACAAGGCTTATCTCACAATAGAATTTTTAGTATTACCGAAGATGGAAATGCAAATCTTTGGATAGGCACTTATGGTGGTGGTGTAAGTCGCTATAATGGAGATGCTTTTTTTGTTTATACAACCAACCAAGGTTTAGCACAAAACAGGGTTTGGAGTACGATAGAAGATAAGGAAGGAAATATTTGGTTTGGTACTAACGACAAAGGAGTTTGTAAGTTTGATGGAACAAATTTCACTACTTATACTACTAAAGATGGATTAGCTAAAAATACGGTTTGGGCAATACATCAAGATAAAACAGGCAATATTTGGTTTGGAACAGAAGGTGGCGGTGTAAGCAAGTTTGATGATAAAAAATTTACTAATTACACTTCAAAACAAGGGTTAATACATGATGATATTAGAAGTATAACTCAAGATGCAGAAGGAAATATGTGGTTTGGCTCTAATGGAAGTGGTGTGAGTAAATTTAATGGGGAAACATTCCAGAATTTCACTACTGCTAATGGGTTGGTTCATAATAATGTAAGAAGTATTTTGTTGGATAAAAAAGGTAATATTTGGTTCGGAACAAATGGCGGTGGAGTTAGTGTTTTTGATGGTAAAAAGTTTGTCAATTATAGCACAAAAGAAGGATTATCTCATAACTCTATTAAATGTATGTTGGAAGATGCAACAGGTAACATTTGGTTAGGAACATCTGGTGGTGGAGCTGTAAGGTTTGATGGAACTGATTTTTTAATCATAAATACGTTAAATGGATTGGCAGATGATGTGGTTTATGATATGGTTGAAGATGAAAATGGGATAATTTGGTTTGGCACCAACTTGGGTTTTTGTGGATTAAAAGTTAGTATCGACAATAAGCAACTAGCTCCGGGAAAAGCTAGTTTATCGAATAAAGCCTTCAAAAACGCTGAATTTATTTGGGAGAAATATAATAACAAAACAGGTTTTCCTATAAAAGATTTAAATACTAACTCTATGTGTTACACAACCGTTGGACTACCTAAAAGCAAAGAAAATACAAAAGGAATTATTTGGGGAGCTTGTGGTGATGATAAAATTGTAAGGTTTAATCCTGTTGCCATTAATAGAGACAAGCGTTTGCCAAAATTATTTATTCAGAAAGTTAAAGTTAATGAAGAAAACATTAGTTGGAATTCTTTAAAAAATCACAATGATAGTTTAATTACCCTAAATGAAGAGGCATTAACGTATGGAAATAGGTTGGAAGAAGGTGTTAAATCAACCTTATTTAAAAATTATGAAGATATTTCATTTTCAGAAGTAAGAAGCTGGTATCAAATTCCTGAAAAATTATTGTTACCA
>CAMPHX010000215.1 GCA_946886085.1 uncultured Flavobacteriales bacterium
AATAATAAGTGCAGGTAAGGCAGATTTAATACTTTTTACAATTCCTTTTTGAATGGAATACCATGTATATCCGTTATACATTCCTATGGCAGCAGCAACTGCTCCGGCAACCAATAAAACTATTTGATTTGCTCCGCCTAAAGCATTATCTCCAAAAACCAACACCACATTTACCACTAAAAGCAGTATTAATACAACTATAGGGATTAATGCTTGAAATAAACTTGGCTTTTTTACAGACTCCATGAAATATTTTTATGAAGCGTAAATGTAAAAATAAATTGTGGAACTAAAAAAATGATTGAAGGGTTTGTTAGCAACTATTAATTTCTATTTTTCGATAGATTCGTTATCCCAAATGTTTTTTGAAATACTAACACCGTTTTTAGAGTAATAAACTCCACCCCATTTATAAAAAATTATTTAATAAACATATGCATGATCTCCGGTAACTTTAATCCTTCTGATTATAATAGCATTTCCAGTTTCTCGTTCTTCTTCAGTAATTCCTTGAGGATATTTTTTATCAAATTGATCTAAATTGCTTGATAATTTCTTTTCCCCAACATAAACATCATATACTTCTTCTGATGCTTTTGTTGATTTTTCAATTTGTTTGGCATTTAGTTGAGATTGATAATCGCTATAAAACTGTTTTTCTTTTTGTAATCTTTTTTCAGCATTAATACTTCTTTGTTGTTGCTCTTTTGTTGGTTTATTCAATAATTCTTTTTGGGCGATAGCTTCTTGTTCATTTTTGGAACGTTTAAAGTCAGCATCTTTCTGATACTTTTGTTGCTCTTTATTTAATTGAGTTTTATAATCTCGCAATTCAGCAGTTGCCTTATCATTTTTTTGTTTTTCTTCGGCTATTCTTTGCTCATTGTATTGCATGTAAAGCAGTTTATCAGCAGCTACTTTTTCTGCTTTAGCTTTATGTTTTTTAGTCTGCTCTATTTGCATTAAAGCAATTTGATCAGCATATTTTTGAAGTTCTCTTCTGTTATCTTCCACTTTTTGCAATGAGGCTTTAACTCTTATTTCTTCTAAGGTAGCTAGATCTTTGCTGTATTGCTTCACATCAATTTCTCTATCTTTTCTTTTGGCTTCGTAATCTTTTTGACTCTGTTGAATAGTAGCTTGTTGCTTATTTATTGCTTCTTGATTTTTTTGTCTTTTCTTATCTGCATTTTCTATCATTATCCATCTGTCTTCCTGAATATCGCTTTTATAAGAATATAAATCTTCTACTTTTTGTTGGTATCTAGGCTCATTGTCTTTAGCATATTTACCCATGTTCTCTTTTTGCTTATTAGCATAAGTATGTGCCTCTTTTGTTTTATCGTTAGCCGTTTTAATATTATTAATTTGTTGCTGACTATAGTATGCTTTATCGCTTTGGAGCTGTTTTTCATTCTCTAAATATTTTTTATCGCCCTCTTTTTGCATTTTTTCAATTTGTTCATAGGTAGCTAAAATATCTTCTTTCGCTTTATTGGTTTTATCAACATTATATTTAATTCTTATTTCCTCTTGTTTGTTGTAAGATTCCTTATCCGCTTGTAATTCTTTTTCGTTTTCAAGGTATTTCTTATCACCTTCCTCCTTTAGTTTACTAATTTGCTCGTAAGTTGCTAAAATATCCTCCTGAGCCTTATTGGTTTTCTCTTTACTGGTTGATACTCTTATCTCTTCTTGTTTGTTGTAAATAGCTTTATCTTCAGCTAAAACTCTATCCTTGTCTTTTTCTTTGTCTTCCCAAATCTTCTTCATCATTGCTTCAATCTCTTTCTCTCTTTTATCATCAATTTTAGCTCTGCTTCCCGGTGGAGGAGTATTGTTTTTAACTACTACTTCTTTCTCCTCTTTTTCTTTAGCTAACTTATCCATCATTGCCTCAATTTTCACTAATTGATCTTTAGGGTATTGCTCACCTTCAAACAATACCAATGCTTCTTTATATTTGTCTTTAGCACTTTCAAATTTGTTAAGTAAAAACATCCTATCTGCATCAAAAATAAGTTGATCATACTTTTCTCTTTTTGCCTTTAAAGCCAATGCTTCACTTTTGTTTTTACGTTGTTCCTCAGCAATTTGAGCTAAAATATTATTTATTTCTTCAATTTTTTGTTGCGGATAAGCTTCGCTAGGCATAATGCTCAACGCTTTTTTGTAAAAGGTTTTTGCTGTTTCGTAAGATTTAGAGCCAAAATTATCATCAGCCATTTTTATAAAACTATCATACTCTGCTTTTTTCTGATCCTGAGCATTTGGCTTAACCGTAATCTGCTCCTTAATTTTGGCTGCCAATATTTTTTCTATCTCATCAATCTGATTTTTAGGATAGGTTTCTGAAGACTTAACAGCAAGAGCCTCTTTATATTTGGCTTTAGCTTGGTCGTAATTTTCAGCTTTAAAAGCATCATCAGCATTAGCAATTAAAGCATTGTATTTATCGTTTTTCTCTTTTTCTGCTAGCGCCTTTGCTTTAGCACCATCTATAGCTTTTAATTGATTTTTAGGATATTCTTCATTCGGATAAATCATTAATGCCTCTTGGTACTTTTGAGTGGCTTTATCAAACTTATCTCCATAAAAATCGGCATCAGCCTGAGCAATTACCGCCTGATAGTATTCTCTTTTCTTATTCTCTGCGTCTTTCTCTAATTCAGTTTCAGCAGATGCTTGAGCTAATTTTGCCAATAAATCATCAATTTCTTTCAATTTAGTTTTAGGATATTGTTCATCAAGTTTCACGCCTAATGCTTCATTGTATTTTCCTTTAGCTGTTTCGTAATTTTTACTTGATAAAGCATTGTCGGCAGCAGTAATTAAGGCATTATATTTTTCTTGTTTGGCTTTTTCAGCAGCTTCTTTACCTGCCAATTCAGCTAAAATACCATCAATCTCACTAATTTTATTTTTAGGATGTTGCTCATTTGGTTTTACACCTAACGCTTCGTTGTATTTATTTTTAGCTTGGTCGTAAGATTTATCAGCAAAAGCTTTATCTGCCAAAGCAATCAGACTATTATACTTTTCATTTTTTTCTTTATCAGCCATTTTAGCAGCTTCTTCTTCCGCTTTCTTTTTAGCAATCTCTGCTAAAATCCCATCTATTTCTGTCAGTTTTGTTTTAGGGTATTGCTCATTTGGCTTAACCCCTAGTGCTTCATTGTATTTTCCTTTGGCTGCATCATAAGATTTATCAGCCAAGGCTTTGTCTGCTGCTGCGATAGCTGCATTGTATTTTTCGTCTTTCTCTTTTTGAGCCATCATAGCAGATTCTTCTTCTGCTTTTTTACGAGCAATTTCTGCTAATATTCCTTCTATTTCTGTGAGTTTACCTTTTGGATATTGTTCATCAGGCTTCAACGTTAATGCTTCGTTATATTTGCCTTTAGCTGCTTCATACGATTTATCAGCTAACGCTTTATCAGCAGCAGCTATGGCAGCATCATACTTTTCTTGTTTGGCTTTTTCCTCGGCTTCTTTCTTAGCTAATTCTGCTAAAATGCTTTCAATCTCATTAATTTTATCTTTAGGATATTGCTCTTCTGCTTTAATTCCTAATGCTTCATTGTATTTGCCTTTAGCACCTTCGTAATCTTTTGCTCCAAGAGCTTTGTCTGCTGCTGCTATAGCTGCATCATACTTTTGTTGATTTGCTTTTTCTGCTGCTTCTTTTTTAGCCAATTCTGCTAATAAACCCTCAATTTCTGTCAGTTTTGTTTTAGGATATTGTTCATCAGGTTTTACTCCTAATGCTTCATTATATTTCCCCTTAGCTGCATCATAAGATTTATCAGCTAACGCTTTATCAGCAGCAGCTATGGCAGCATCATACTTTTCTTGTTTGGCTTTTTCTTC
>CAMPHX010000216.1 GCA_946886085.1 uncultured Flavobacteriales bacterium
AAAGTAACTTCGCAAACGCAAGAAATAATTATTGAAAATAAAAAATAAATAGAAAATGCCAAAAGATTCATCCATCAAACACATTTTAATTATAGGTAGCGGTCCAATAGTAATAGGTCAAGCTTGTGAGTTCGATTATGCCGGCTCTCAGGCATCTCGTTCATTAAGAGACGAAGGAATTGAGGTTACTTTAATCAATTCCAACCCTGCAACTATTATGACGGATAAAGTGGTTGCTGATAATATCTACCTTAAACCGCTTACGGTTGAATCTATTGAAGAAATTTTACAAAAACACGATATTGATGCTGTTTTACCTACAATGGGTGGGCAAACTGCTTTAAACCTTTGTATTGAATGTGATGAAACCGGTTTGTGGGAAAAATACAATGTAAGAATGATTGGGGTGGATATTGCTGCAATTGAAATTACCGAAAACAGAGAAGCATTTAGAAAATTAATGGAAGATATTGGTGTTCCAATGGCACCACAAACTACTGCAAAATCTTTTTTGGAAGGAAAAGAAGTAGCTCAAGAATATGGCTTTCCTTTATGTATTAGAGCTTCTTATACCTTAGGAGGAGCCGGAGCTGCAATAGTTTACGATGAAAAAGAATTTGATGAATTATTAAACCAAGGCTTACACATTTCTCCTATCCACGAGGTAATGATAGACAAAGCCATGATGGGATGGAAAGAATATGAGTTAGAGTTATTGAGAGACAAAAATGATAATGTTGTAATTATCTGTTCTATTGAAAATTTTGACCCAATGGGAATTCATACAGGAGATTCTATTACTGTTGCTCCTGCAATGACCTTATCTGATACTACTTATCAGAAAATGAGAGATATGGCAATTAAAATGATGCGTTCTATCGGAGATTTTGCCGGAGGTTGTAATGTACAATTTGCTGTAAGTCCTGATGAAAAAGAAGACATTATCGCCATAGAAATTAACCCAAGGGTTTCCCGTTCATCTGCTTTGGCATCAAAAGCTACTGGTTATCCAATTGCTAAAATTGCATCAAAATTAGCTATTGGTTATAACCTTACAGAATTAGATAACCAGATTACTAAATCTACTTCGGCATATTTTGAACCAACACTAGATTACGTTATTGTAAAAATACCAAGATGGAATTTTGATAAATTTAAAGGTGCTAATAGAACATTAGGACTTCAAATGAAATCTGTTGGAGAAGTAATGGGTATCGGACGTTCTTTTCAGGAAGCCTTACAAAAAGCTTGTCAGAGTTTAGAAATAAACAGAAATGGATTGGGTGCTGATGGTAAGGAATTGACTAACCAAGATGTAATTTTAAAAAGTTTAGAAAACCCAAGTTGGGACAGACTTTTCCATATTTATGATGCCATAAAAATGGGAATTCCTTTCAAAACCATTTTTGATAAAACAAAAATTGATCATTGGTTTTTAAGACAAATTGAGGATTTTATAAAGCTCGAAAAAAGAATTGAAGCTCATACCTTAAATTCTATTCCAAAAGAATTGATGTATGAAGCAAAACAAAAAGGTTATGCCGACAGACAAATTGCTCATTTATTAAAGTGTTTAGAAAGCGAAGTTTACACCAAGCGAAATGAAATGGACATTAAGCGAGTATATAAATTAGTTGATACCTGTGCAGCTGAATTTCCGGCTCAAACACCTTATTACTACTCTACTTTTGAGGATGAAAATGAATCTGTAGTAACAGACAGAAAAAAAGTGGTTGTGTTGGGTTCAGGTCCAAACAGAATCGGTCAAGGAATAGAATTTGACTACAGTTGTGTGCACGGAGTACTTGCTGCCAAAGAAATGGGCTACGAAACCATTATGATAAACTGTAACCCTGAAACGGTTTCTACCGATTTTGATACTGCCGACAAATTATACTTTGAGCCTGTTTTTTGGGAACATATTTACGATATTATTCAGCACGAAAAACCCGAAGGAGTTATCGTTCAGTTAGGTGGTCAAACTGCTTTAAAATTAGCTGAGAAATTAGAAAAATACGGTATTAAAATTATAGGAACCTCTTTTGAAGCACTAGATATTGCTGAAGATAGAGGGCGTTTTTCTAATGTGTTAAAAGAATTAAATATTCCTTACCCTGAATTTGGTGTGGTAGAAAGTGCTGAACAAGCTATACAACTATCAAAAAATTTAGGTTTCCCATTATTAGTTCGTCCTTCTTATGTGTTGGGTGGACAAAAAATGAAAATTGTAATTAACGAAGAAGAATTAGAACACCATGTGGTAGATATTTTAAAAGCAATGCCCGACAATCAGATTTTGCTCGACCATTTTTTAGGTGGAGCAATTGAAGCTGAGGCAGATGCTATTTGCGATGGTGAAAATGTTTACATTATTGGTGTAATGCAACATATAGAACCTGCTGGAATTCACTCTGGAGATTCTTATGCAGTACTTCCTCCTTATAATTTGGGTGATTTAATTATTACCCAAATAGAGGATATTACTAGGAAAATTGCTGTAAGGTTAAAAACAGTAGGTTTAATCAACATTCAGTTTGCTGTAAAAGATGATGTGGTTTATGTAATTGAAGCCAACCCAAGAGCTTCTAGAACCGTTCCTTTTATTGCCAAAGCTTATGACGAACCTTATGTAAATTATGCTACCAAAGTAATGTTAGGAGCTAAAGTAACAGACTTTACTTTTAATCCTAAAAAACAAGGTTATGCTATCAAAATTCCTGTGTTCTCTTTCAATAAATTCCCGAATGTAAACAAAGAGTTAGGACCAGAAATGAAATCTACAGGAGAAGCCATACGATTTATTGATAGCTTAAAAGACAAATTCTTTAGAGATATCTATGCTGAACGAAATTTATATTTAAGTAAATAATTAATGTGTAAATGTGTAAATTTGAACATGTGAGAATTTAATAATCTCTAACTTCTTAACTTTCTATTATTTTATGCAAATCTTACGCACTATACTCATTATTGTACTTGTCTATTATGCATTCAAGTTTCTGTTTCGATTTTTATTTCCGTTGTTATTGAAGAGATGGGTAGATAAAAAAACACAACAATTTCAGCAACAATCTAATTTTATGGATAGCGAAAAAGCTAAAGAGTTTGCCAAACAAAAAGAAGGTGAAGTAAAAATTAAACCTACCAACAAATCACATAAACCTGATACAGATAATGTTGGCGATTATGTGGATTATGAGGAGGTGAAAGATTAACTAATAAATAACCTTAGATAGTTAAATCACGTAAGTTAAAGCGTTACCTTTATAAAGTATTCACAAAAAATTATATAGTATGAAAAAGATTATTATCGGATTAAGTCTAATTTTTATTGGAAGTCAGTTATTTATGTCTTGTAGCTCCGAAAATGCAGTTATAAGTCAGTTTTCTAAAAGAAAATACCTTAAGAGCTTTAAAGAGAATAAACTAAATAATAATAACAAAATTAATCAGAGAGAAAGCACTTACGAATTAGCTGAAGTTGAATCAATAGCTAACGAAGAAATTACGCTAACAGCTTCTACCACAAAAGAAATAAATCTATTAACAACCACTACTGAAAGTAATGAGTTAGTAAGTGCTGTAGAAACTTCAACTGAAATAATTGAAAAAGAAGCTTTTGAAACATTAAAAAATAAAACTGATTACAATTGGAATAACTATAACAGAAGCATCGATTTTTCTAAAATGAATGATGCTAATAAAGTTTTTAAAGGAGAGAACATTGCTCAACATAACTTACAATCAAAACAAGCGCACGATTTAGTATTGATTTTATGCGGTATATTTTTACCTCCTTTAGGTGTATTCTTATATGAAGGAGCTATTACTAATAATTTTTGGCTAGATTTATTA
>CAMPHX010000217.1 GCA_946886085.1 uncultured Flavobacteriales bacterium
CCTATAATGGCATAATGCTTAAATAAAAGATTAAAAATATTGATTTTGTTGTAAGCTACTTCTACATTTATTTTTGTTTTACTTGGGTAAACTGAAGCTCCAAATTTCTTTTGATAATCATCCAAATATTTTAAAGTGCTATCGGCAATTTCCCAATTATTTTCATCTAAAGATTGATGAATAGCATTAAAGTATAGAGGTAAAAACGATTTTACAAAAATAGAATCGTGTGTTTCAAATTTTTTGTAATCTAAAAAACTATACCAAGTGTCGTTGGTGTCTTTGTGTTTCGGGAAAAGTCGTAATAAACTTCCCTCATAAACCATGTAGCAAATGTTTATTCTTTCATCCACTTTAATTACTTCATCGTCATATTTAGAGCGTTCTCCCGGTTTTTTTCGGGTAGCTTCTTTTACTTGTTCACTTAACACATAATTAAAATCATGGTCAAAAAAATCGAAGAAAGTAGCATAGTTGTTTTTGGCATTTAACTCTTTTTGGAGTTGTTCTATGTTTCTGTTGATGTAAATCATAGGTTGCTCTTGCCAATGTCTCGGATTATAAAGCATTCCTAAAAGGACTTGTTCGGGAGTTTGTCCGTTAAGTTTATCTTTACGAGCAACTTTTCTCAATACTTCAGAAGCCCAAGTGTTAATTGGTTTTAGTCTTCCATCAGGAGATTGAATGATGATTTTTCCGAATTTTTCGGCATGCGAAGCATCCATTACTGTTTCTTCGCTATGTTGGTGATTGTCGTGGTTGTGTTGTGCTTTAAGTGCTGTACTTGGAATAGATAAAAATGCTGCAATTAACAATAGGTTAGTAGTTCTTTGTTTTTTCAGTTTATCAATGTTTTTTCTTAAGGTTAAGAACCTTGATTTTTTGCTGAACAAGGTTAAAATCATTCCTAAAAATAAAAAGAAATAACCAATGTAAGTAACTGTTGTTCCCCAAAAATCGTGGTTGACAGAAAGTACTGTTCCTAACTCATCATTATCATAAGAAGATTGGAAAAAACGATAGCCATCATAATCTAATACATTGTTCATGTAAATTCGTTGGGTATGCTCAAAACCTTCATTACGCTCATCATAAAGGGTTACGTTACTTTCGTAAGAAGAAGGACTGTTAGAACCAGGGTATCTTTCTAAGGTAAAATCGTTTAGTTTAATTTTAAAGGGTGTATAAAAATGCTTGGAACCATAAGCAAGTGAAAAGTTTAAATCGTTTAGCTGGAAAATAGTTTTTGGAGAAACATAACCTCTACCACCAAATAGCGTAACTTCTTTTGAATCGTCACCAGAAATTACATCAACAACTAGAGCATCTTCACCATTTTTATTGTTTTTGTCGGCACTAATTTTTTCAACTTTACTGTTTTGATGTGTTTCTTTAAAAACCAGCTGAACATTGTTGACAGTATATAATTTTCGTTGAGTGAAAAAGTGTGTTTTATTAGCATCTAACATTCCTGTAGTTTGGTCATCCATACTTAAGTAGGTAATGTCGTAAGGAGATTTGATGGTTATTCCGCTATCGGTATCATTAATCTGAATGGTTTCCTCAAATTTATTATGGTTGTAGGAAACAGGTATTCCACCAAAATAAACAATTTTTCCATCTTCTACATATTGCGAAACTCTTCCACTCTGTCCTGTGGTAACTATCTCCAAAATGGTTTTGCCATTCTCGGTAGGAATAACCGTATCAATAGAATTGGGGATATAATCTTTGTATTTTACTTCTATTTCTTTTCCTTCAAAGGTAAAACCGTGCGAAAACTTTTCATTGTACCTGGGGTTTAAGAAAAGCAATTTGTCAAAAGTATATTGCATTTTTTCATCATCCACCTTAAATTGAAAATAAGTATCTGCCGAAACTATTTTGTCGCTCATTTCACCTTCTCTAATGTGCATGCTTCCTTCATAACTAATGTAGCGAGTAATTCCTGCTCCAATAATTACAATAATAAAAGCCAAGTGAAACATTAAAATGGCTAATTTCTCCTTTCTATAAAGTTTGTATTTAAAAATGTTGCCTGAGAAGTTAATGGCCATTAAAACCATTAATACCTCAAACCATTTAGTATTAAAAATAATGGCTTTTGATGCAGGAGTGCCGTAATCATTTTCTATGAAGGTGGCTAATCCAATGGCAAAGGCGAAAATAAATAAAAGAACAGCAGTAAGTTTTGTTGAGAAAAGTATGTTTTTTATTTGTTCAAACATTTTGAATTTTTAGTGTATTTTATGTAAAGAAGTTGTTTAAAAATACAAGTTAGATAATGCCCCAAAATTAGTTAATTTTACTTGCTGAAAAGTTAAAAAAAAGAAATATTGAAACCAATTAAAAGAATAAGTGTAATAGGGTCTGGAAATGTAGCTACATCTGTTTCTAAAGCGATTGTAAACAAGGGGTTTACGTTGGTTCAGGTAATTGGTAGAAAAATGGAAAATGTACAAGCGTTACTTGCAAAGTTAAATTCTGAGCAGCTTATAGAGGCGGTAACTGATTTTAATAGGTTAAACAAAGAGGTAGATTGTTTTATTGTTTGTGTTAATGATGATGCTATAACAAGTGTTTTAAAGAATTTTCCTTTTAAAGATAAGTTGGTTGTGCATACTTCCGGAAGTGTAGGGATGAGTGTTTTTAATGGGTTTGAAAAGTGCGGTGTTTTTTATCCTTTGCAAACATTTTCTAAAGAAAACCCTATAGCTTTTGATGAGGTGCCTTTGTGTATTGAAGGTAATTCAAAAGAGGTTGTTGATGAATTGCTTGATCTGGGAAAAATACTGTCGAATAAAGTAGTGGAGCTTAATTCGCAGCAACGAGAGGTGTTGCATTTGGCAGCCGTTTTTGCGTGTAATTTTTCTAATTATATGTATCAGGTTGCAGATGAATTGACGACAAAAAACAAGATAGATTTTTCTATTTTATTGCCATTGATAAATGAAACGGCTAATAAAATTAAGAAGCAATCTCCTAAAGAAGCTCAGACAGGTCCGGCAAAAAGAAATGATCAGCAAACAATAGACAAGCATTTAGCGATGTTAGAAAATAATCCCAACAAGGAGTTGTATCGGTTAATTACGAAGTTGATACAGAAATGAAGGTTGTATTGAAAGCTTATACGATTATTAGTGTTCATCTCTTTTGTACGTCATTCCTGCGAATGCAGGAATCTTTTTAGTAACGAATGTGTTACAAATGTATCTGAGGAAAGGGAGATTCCCGATAATTTTTGCGTTACACTTAAAAATTTCGAGAATGACGTTTAACAATTAGTTTACTTACTATAATTGTACTTATCATGAAAAGCTTCCCAATTGAATACGAAATTGGCGGTAGCTTCATCCAATCTTTTTAATAACATCGGATTCGGACTTTTCATGTTTTTAAAGTAGTCATCTTGGAAATCGTATAGGTTGTATTTCCCAAAAATAGCTTTAGAAATAGCGTAAACTTTATTTTTAGAAGGAAAGTTTATTTTGGATAAATAGTTTTGGTAAGTGTTGATGGCTTTAGTAAAGTCTTCAACGCTTACGTCAAAAATTTCGCTCGTTTTTTCTAAAATTATGGCTTTTAGGCTGTCGCTTTCATAAGCATCAAAGTAATCGTCAATTAAATCAAGGTTAATTGCGAAAACGATTAATGTAAACTGATCATCATTAGCAACAGATAGTTGAGGAGATTTTACAAATTCGGGAGCATCGTTTAATATGCCAACAATTTCAGGGAATCCACTATCTATTGTGTTGAGAATCGAATTAATAAATATGTTGGCAGCAACATCTTCTTTAATTTTTTTCTTTTTGAATGTGATCTTTTTTTTGCAATACAGCTGGAAAGT
>CAMPHX010000218.1 GCA_946886085.1 uncultured Flavobacteriales bacterium
GTTGTTTGGTAAGCCAACTCAACCAAGAGGGTTTTAAAGATATTATATTGGTAGATGATTTCTCTAAGGTTGAAAAAAATAAAAATTTTGAAGGAAAATCCTACACTGATAAAATAGAACGTAAGGTTTTTTCTGAATGGTTAGACAACAATCATCAATTCGTTCAATTTGTATTTCATTTGGGAGCAAGAACGGATACAACAGAATTTGATAAATCAATATTTGACGAATTAAACTTAGCTTATTCTAAAGAAATTTGGAATAAATGTGTGGAATATGGTTTGCCTTTAGTTTATGCATCATCAGCTGCAACTTATGGAATGGGAGGGTTGGGATACAAAGACGACCACAACATTGTTGAAAGTTTAAAACCACTCAATCCTTACGGAGAATCTAAAAATGATTTTGATAAATGGGTATTGAAACAAGAAAAACAGCCTTTCTTTTGGGCTGGATTAAAGTTTTTTAATGTTTACGGTCCAAATGAATATCATAAAGGTAGAATGGCTTCGGTAATTTTTCATGCATATAATCAAATTAGCAAAATCGGAGAAATGAAGTTATTTGCATCTCACCATCCAAATTATAAAGATGGAGAACAATTAAGAGATTTTGTTTATGTAAAAGATGTTGCTAATGTATGTTTATTTTTATTGAAACACAGAAAAGATTCAGGTATTTACAATTTGGGTTCAGGAAAAGCACGTACTTTTTTAGATTTAGTTAACAATACCTTTAAAGCTATGAATTTAACTCCAAAAGTGAGTTTTATTCCAACTCCTGAAGATATTAGAGATAAGTATCAATATTTTACAGAAGCAGATATGACTAAATTAAAAGCTATAGGTTACGATAAGCCCTTTACTTCGTTGGAAGAAGGAGTGGAGGATTATGTGAAAAATTATTTAACAACGGCAACTTATTACTAAAAACTAACGTCATAGCAGCGTAATTGAAATTTTATATCATGATAAGATTTCGATTATTTTATTTATATTTACATCATTAAAACTAAAAACAACACAACTATGAAAAAAATTGGAATAATATTTATCGGTTTATTAATGGCCTCTCCATTGTTCAGCCAAAGCGATGTAAAACTTTCTGTATGCGGAAAAACTACTGTAGAAATTAGCAGTTTAGATAAATGCAGATCTGTTGAAGTTGATCAAGATGGATTTAAAGTTTATGGGTTTACAGTTTCTTTTGAAACTGCTGATAAAAAAGTTGTAAGATTTTCTTTAGAAAATAATGAAATTTTGGGAGATGCTTTAGAGGCAATAAAAAAACACCAACCTACATCAATAAAATTGAGTAACATTAACTTAATTAATGCTGGAGGAGAATCTGTTGAAACCTCAGATGTAACTATTGGATTGAAATAATAAATTAATAATTTATTCGTAAAAAAACCTAACAGATGTCTGTTAGGTTTTTTTGTGCTTTTATATAAAATGTTTTTTTACATGTGAATTACTTCATCGTAAGCAGCAGCAGCTGCTTCCATAACAGCTTCACTCATAGTTGGATGAGGATGAACGGTTTTAATTAATTCGTGTCCTGTAGTTTCTAATTTTCTAACAGCCACTAATTCAGCAACCATTTCAGTTACATTGTAACCTATCATGTGTCCACCTAAAAGTTCACCATATTTAGCATCAAAGATTAGTTTTACAAAACCATCTTTGTGTCCGGCAGCACTTGCCTTACCGGATGCTGAGAATGGAAATTTACCCACTTTAACTTCGTATCCTGCTTCTTTAGCAGCTTTTTCTGTCATACCAACAGAAGCAACTTCTGGTGAGCAGTAAGTACATCCAGGAATGTTTCCATAATCTAATGGTTCAACATGCATCCCTTTAATTTTTTCTACACAAATAATTCCTTCAGCAGAAGCTACGTGAGCTAAAGCAGGTCCCGGAACAACATCACCAATGGCAAAATAGCCTGGAATGTTAGTTTGATAGTAATCGTTCACAATAATTTTATCTTTATCAGTAACAATTCCAACTTCTTCTAAACCAATATTTTCGATATTAGATTTAATTCCAACAGCAGAAAGTACGATATCACAATCTATAATTTCTTCTCCTTTTTTAGTCTTCACAGTTACTTTACAACCTGCTCCTTTAGTGTCAACACTTTCTACAGAAGAACTGGTCATAACTTTTAATCCAGCTTTTTTGAAAGAACGTTCTAATTGTTTAGAAACGTCTTCATCTTCTAATGGAACTATGTTAGGCAAGAATTCAACAATAGTTACATCAACACCCATAGCATTGTAGAAATAAGCAAACTCAGAGCCAATAGCTCCAGAACCAACAACTACTATTTTTTTAGGTAATTTAGGTAAAGACATTGCTTCTCTGTATCCTATAATTTTTTTACCATCTTGAGTTAGATTAGGTAATTCTCTAGAACGAGCTCCTGTAGCAATAATAATGTTTGTTGCAGCGTATTCAGTAACTTTTTTGTCGTCACCAGTAACATCAACTTTTTTTCCCGGCTTAAGCTTAGCAGTTCCTTTAATAACGTCAATTTTATTTTTTTTCATTAAGAATTGAATACCATTGCTCATTCCGTTGGCAACCTCACGACTTCTTTTAATAATAGCAGGAAAATCAGCATCAGCACCTTTAATGTTAATACCAAAATCTGAAGCATGATTGATGTATTCAAAAACGCTAGCACTTTTAAGAAGAGCTTTAGTAGGGATGCAACCCCAGTTCAAACAAATTCCTCCTAATTCTGCTTTTTCAATAATGGCGGTTTTCATTCCCAATTGAGAAGCTCTGATAGCAGCAACATAGCCACCTGGACCACTTCCTACTACAATTAAATCGTAACTCATATTTTTATTTTTTAGTTTAACTTAAATAGACTGCGAATTTAGGAAAAAGTTGATTGAAACTAAAAATAATATCCTAAATAATAAATATGCTATCTTTGGGAATATGCTTTATTCTTGAGCAGTTGCGTATTGGTCAAGTTGTTTTTTTAGTTCTTCTTTAGAAATCATTCCGTTATGTTTCCATTTTTGTTCTCCGTTTACAAAAAGAATAAAAACAGGGACACCACTAATATCGTAAGTTTTTGCAACTTCTTTACTTTTATCAACATCAATTCTATTAACCACTGCCTTGTCTATATATTCTGTTTCAATTTCATCAATAACAGGAGCCATTTTTTTACATGGTGCACACCAAACCGTATGAAAATCTACTAAAACAGGTTTGTCAGTAGCAATCATGGTTCTAAAATCAGCTAAACTAATGGTTTGAATTTTTTCATCTGTAGCATTGCTTGGAGCAGTTAAAGGGTAGTTGTTATTTTCCCAAGCCATTGTGCCTCCATCCAGGTTATATACTTTATCAAACCCATTTTTCTGAAGTAATTGAGCTGCCTGAGAACTTCTGCCACCAGATTTGCAATACACATAGATGGTTTTGTCTTTCTGCATCATGTTAATTTTTGCTTCAAAATCTTCATCATAAATATTAATGGTACTAGCATTAGGGATATGTCCACTAGCAACTTCTTCAGGGGTTCTAACATCTAAAACAATTCCATCTTCTTTTTCTATTAATTCTTTAAAAGTAGCAGCATCCACATTTTTTATAAATTTTTCTGCTTGTGGAGCAGCTTGTACTATAGGTGGTTCTTGTTTTGTGGTGTCTGTCTGACTGTTTCCGCAGCTAGTTATAAATACTGCGGAAATGATAATTAAACTTAATTGTTTCATATGTAATTTTTATTAAATTGGTCATATGGAATCGCCATGTGAAATATTCATCCTTGTTGATGAGTATTTTGCTCATGGCTTATTTCATTTGAATATTAGATTATAAA
>CAMPHX010000219.1 GCA_946886085.1 uncultured Flavobacteriales bacterium
AAATTGTCCGGCTAAATTCTGACATACATCCCCCGTTATAAATGATGCGGTTGGATTTGGATAAACAGTAACTGTAACTGTTCCTGTATGTGTACATCCACTATCCGTTGTAACTGTTAAAGTCGCATTATAAGTACCCGCATTTGAGTAAGTATAAATTGGATTTTGTTGCATACTTGTTCCTACACCATCTCCAAAATCCCATTGCCAATTTACAATATTCCCTGTTAATACCGTTGAAGAATCCGTGAATTGAGTTGCTGTATTTAAGCAAACATCAGAAGGTCCAAAATGAGCCACAGGAACTGGGTGAACTGTAACAATTTTGGTAATAGAATCAACACAACCTAAAGCTGTTTCTATTTGCAATTCAGTAGTATAACTACCTGCCGCAGGAAAGGCATTTGTAGGGTTTTGATTAGTATTATCTACAATCCCATCATTATCAAAATCCCAATTCCAATTTGAAATTGTTCCTCCATTAGGTAATGATACATCTGTAAAAGTTGAAAGCGTTCCAAAACACTCATTGGTAAAAGTAAAATCGGCTGTTGGTTGGGGAGACACACTTATATTTATTGTAGTGTCATGTACACAACCCGTGGCATCTGTAATAGCAAGGTTTACAGGATATGTTCCCGGCCCTGGAAAAATATACGAAGGGTTTTGAGTAAAATCATCAGGGTTGTTATCATTATCAAAATCCCATTCCCAGTTAGTGATATTTCCTCCACTTCCTGCTATACTTAAGTCTACAAAAGTAGTATTAAAGCCAGCACAAGCTGTATCAGCAGAAAAGTCTGCGATAGGGTTAGAATAAACTTCTACAGGAATTGTGATATTATCTGTACAACCACTATCAGAGGTGACTGTTAAAGTTACATTATACAAACCTGCAGCGGTATAACTATAACTTGGATTTTGTGTGTTATTGACAGGGGAATTATCTCCAAAATCCCAAACCCAACCTATTATATTTCCCGTTGCAACTAGAGACATATCATTAAACGTAACAGCCGTTCCTAAACATTCGTTATTTGCATTAAAATTAGCTGTTGGATTTGGGTTGACGACTACTGTTTTAACAATTGAATCCTTACATCCGCCATTTGCTTCAACCATTAGTTCAACCTGATATGAGCCAGGTCCCGGGTAAGTATATGAAGGATTTTGTTGGGTATTATCTACAATCCCATCATTATTAAAATCCCAGTTCCAATTGGTTATTGTTGCTGCCGGTGTTGAGGCATCATTAAAATTTATTGCATTTCCATCACAGACATTCAAAGCATTAAAATCTGCAGTAGGACCTCCAAAATTTATTATTTGAGTTAATACTGTTGAACACCCATTAGCATCTGTAACCGTTAAAGTAACATTATAACTCAAAGGGTTTAATGGGAATGTATGTGTTGGGTTTTGTGTATTAACAAGTGGTGAACCATCACCAAAATCCCATTCCCAACTGACAATATTACTTCCTGGAACAGGTGTAGAGGTATCAGTAAATGTTACTGGTTGTCCGGGACATACAGAAGCCCCTCCTATACCTGGAGCAGAGAAATTTGCTGTTGGAGCAGGAACAATAGTTATATCAAAAGAAGTAGTTCCACATGTATTTGACATAGTAATTGTAGCAGTTTGTATAGTAGGGCTATTGGTTGGCGTAAAAGCAGGTATATTTCCTGTACCACTTGCCGGCAAACCTATTGCTGGATTACTATTTGTCCATGTGTTACCAGCAGGAAAATTAAAAGGTCCTACTGTATTTCCATTTCCTCCACATTCTGTAATATCTGGATATGTTGGTGGTGGTGGAATAATTATTAGTCCTGTAGAAGCAGGATACATTCCACAACCATCTTGAGTAAAAACAGTATTTCCAGATATTATTTCTATTGTAATAGGAGTATTGGTTGGCATACCGGGAAAGTCATAAGACACCCAATCATTGTATGTGTTTGCCTGAGGACAACTACCAAATATAGTTATAGGGGTAGTACATCCAGGTAAATTATTCACATTAGTATTCTGAATACCTGTACTTGGAGAGCCTGTTTGTGTAGTGGTTACTCCATTTACTGTAACATTCAAGGTCATTGTTGTAGAACCTATCGGTTCTGTACTATGCCAGTGTTCAACCCAAATACGTAAATCACCATTACAATTGTAACAATACCCCACTTGTACAGAGTGTGCTTTTAATTTGTTATTTCCAACTACAATTAAAAAAAATAAAAATAATAGTGTAAATAATTTATTCATAATTTAAAGTGTTTAGGTATGTGGCGTTAGTTTTGTTCCTGTTTTCAGACGACAATTAATCAGTTAAGTTGCCTACAATATCTTTTAATCTATATTAATTAATAATTGAGCTATAAATATACTAAGTTAATAGAGATTATTGAAAAGTTGGCATGTTAAATTTGAGTAAATTTTACGCTAATAAACAAAAAAGTTGGCACGTTACCATGCCAACTTTTCAACAACTACAGTATTAAGTAGTTAATAATTATACTATCATTGCAGCACCAACAGTTTCATTTGTGGCTTCATTTATCAATATTAAACTCCCTGTAATCCTATTCCTACTGTACTTATCAAACAATAACGGACGAGTAGTTCTTATTGCAATCCTAGCTATATCATTAGTGTTAATAACTTTATCGTCTTCAATTCTGTGAAGTGTATTAATATTGACTTTATACTTAACTTCTTTAATAATACAACGTGCATCATTTGTAGTATGCTTTAAAGCATATTTTCCTCCATTAATCATTGGTTTATCATTTAACCAACATACCATCAAATCTAAATCCTGACTAACATTGGGCTGATTATTTTCTCTCACAATCATATCTCCCCTGCTAATATCAATATCATCTTCTAAAGTTATGGTTACCGACATTGGTGAAAAAGCCTCTTCAATTTCATTATTATAAATATGAATAGATTTTATCTTAGAAGAAAAACCTGATGGCAACACTACAACCTCATCTCTTTTTTTGAAAATTCCCCCAGCAATTCTTCCTGAATAACCTCTAAAATCATGAAATTCATCCGATTGTGGTCTAACAACATACTGAACAGGAAACCTACAATCAACATGGTTATAATCGCTACCTATATGAATGTTTTCTAACAAATACATTAGTGTTGACCCTTGATACCAAGGCATATTTTCAGATTTGTTTACCACATTATCTCCTTTTAATGCACTTATAGGCACAAAATGAATATCTCTTACCTCCAATTTGGAAGAAAATGCTTCTAAATCTTTTTTAATCTTTTCAAAAACCTCTTCTGAATAATCTACTAAATCCATTTTGTTTATACAAAAAACTACATGAGGAATTCCTAGCAATGAGGAAATAAATGTGTGACGACAAGTCTGCTCAACTACACCTTGACGAGCATCTACAAGAATAATTGACAAATTGGATGTAGAAGCCCCGGTAACCATATTTCTTGTGTATTGAATATGTCCGGGAGTATCTGCAATAATAAATTTACGTTTTGGTGTAGCAAAATATCTATATGCAACATCAATAGTTATCCCTTGTTCTCTCTCAGCTCTCAATCCATCGGTTAAAAGTGCTAAATTAACATTAGCATCTCCTTTTCTTCTACTCGTTTCTTCAATAGCTTCATATTGATCTGCAAAAATAGATTTTGAATCATACAATAATCTTCCTATTAAAGTACTTTTTCCATCATCAACACTTCCTGCCGTTGAAAAACGCAAAAGTTCCATATCTAGATAAGATGATGTTTCATTTTTTATAGTTGAATTTTCCATCTATTACGTTCTTAACCTTTAAAAATATCCTTGTT
>CAMPHX010000220.1 GCA_946886085.1 uncultured Flavobacteriales bacterium
AGGTTTTGAAGATGGTGGACTGACTTTATCATGAAATGACCATTTTTGTAAAAAAATCTATTGCGAAAATTCAATCTAAAAATGATACGCTAACTAAAGAAGCAGCAATAGAAGCCGATCAGTTTATCGGTAGACTAAAATCGCTTTATAATTTATCAAAAAATTATAAAAAATATCAACAAGAAATAGATTTAGTTAGAACGCAATTAAACAATTTAAAACAAGATTTAAACAACGGTATTATCTCAAAAGAACAATTCCCCGCCTATTATGAAATTGAACAAGGAGGTGTAATTTCTATTAATGATAAAATTAACCATGCTACCAACGGGATGAGCAACAGACTTAAAAAAATGAAAGAAAATAAAGCTGCTTTTGAAAAATTAATAGACGACCCAACATCTTACATGAGTTATTATAAAAACAACCCTAATGCTTCAAATTGAAATTAGTAATTTTATGCATTAACTTTTCGTTATAGGTTTATGCAAAACTATATTTTTTCATACTTACTTTCCTTTTGCTTATTGGCAGCTACATTAATTCCTACTATTTTGCCTGCTCAAAATACTATGGAAACAGATGAAAAGTTGGCTGCTCAGTATTTTAGTAACGAAGAATACGCTAAAGCAGCTGTATATTTTGAAAAACTATACAACAAAACTCACGAAACTTCATTTTACGAAAGACTTTTACAGTGCTACCTTTACATGGAGGAGTATAAAGATGCTGAAAAACTAGTAAAAAAACACCAAAAAAAACATCCCTATCAACTTGCTTTTATGGTAGATTTAGGGATTATTTATGAGGTTGAAGGTGATGAATCTAAAGCCAACAAAATCTTTAATGATGCTATAAAATCACTTACGGCAAACAATCAACAAATAATTGATCTTGCCAATAGTTTTATTAAAAATAAAGAATATGACTTTGCTATAGAAACCTATCTAAAAGGCAGGAAACTACTAAAAGGAACTTATGAATTCAACTTTGAATTGGCTCAAGTATATAACCAACAAGGAAAAACAGAGCTGATGTTTAAAGAGTACATCAGTATTTTAAATATTCAACCAGCTTATATACAAAGTGTTCAGAATGCCATACAAACCAATATAGGTGAGGATGAAGATGGAAGTAAAAAAGATATTTTAAAAACGCTTTTAATTAAAGAAACTCAAAAAAGTTACGACCAAATTGTGTTTTCAGAAATGTTGATTTGGCTCTACATTCAAGAACTTAATTTTAAAGGAGCTTTTATTCAAACCAAAGCACTCGACAAGAGATTTAGAGAAGAAGGTAAACGCATCTTTTCTCTAGCTGATATGTGTCTTTCTAATAAAGATTACGAAACCGCCATTGAATGTTATCAATATATCATAGATTTAGGAAAAAATAACCGACTATACAATTACAGTAGAATTCAGCTGCTACAAGTTTACTACACTAAAATTACCACCACCGCTTCTTACACTAATGAAGAAGTTGTTGCATTAGAATCCAAGTATGAAGCTGCCATAAAAGAATTAGGAAACTCTAATGAATCCTACCTTATGATAAAAAACTTAGCTCACTTAAAAGCTTTCTATCTTAATAAACCAATAGAAGCTCAGGAATTGCTAAACAGTTTTATTAATACTCCTCGACTAACTTCTCAAGAACAAGCTGAACTCAAAATAGAATTGGCTGACATCAACTTATTTTTAGGAGATATTTGGGAAGCTTCTCTATTGTATTCTCAGGTTGAAAAAAGCTTTAAACATAGCCAATTGGGAGAAACTGCCAAGTTTAAAAATGCTAAAATTTCTTTTTACACCGGAGATTTCGATTGGGCAAAAGCTCAACTAGATGTCCTAAAAGCATCAACATCAAAATTAATTGCGAATGATGCTATGAAGTTATCCATTACCATTACCGATAATATTGGAATAGATACCACCAAAGCTCCTCTCCTACTTTTTGCTAAAGCAGATTTGTTATTTTATCAAAACCAACACAACAAAGCATTAAAAATGTTAGATTCTTTAAAAACCACTTTTCCGATACATGTAATTGGTGATGATGTACTTTACAAACAACATGAAATCTATTTTAGTAGAAAAAACTTGCCTAAAGCCATTGAAAAATTGGAGCAAATTATTACAGAATATGCTTATGATTTATTGGTTGATGATGCGCTTTATAAATTGGCAACCATTTACGATTATGAGCTAAACGACAAAACCAAAGCCCAAGAATATTACAAAAAAATAATTTTTGAACACCAAGGAAGTATTTATGTTGTTGATGCCCGAAAAAGATTTAGAGAATTACAACAAACATCTTCTAGCATAGATTTAGAACAAAAATTAATGGAAGCTGAAACCAATTAAGTAAAATGAGTTTAATAAATTGGCTGGAAAATAACCTTTTGGCTTGTCCGTACAAAAAATATTTCGATATAGATTGTATGGGCTGCGGAATGCAACGTGCTTTTATTGCTCTGCTTAAAGGAGATATTGTAGAAAGTTTTCTGTTTTATCCTCCCCTACTTTCCATGATAATTATGCTCTTGCTTTTACCGCTACATTTAATTTTTAAATTTAAACATGGTGCTGCATGGCTAAAATACCTGTTTATTTTTAACATTGCAGTTGTTATCATTAACTTTATCGTTAAAATTACTCTTTTATGAAGATTTTAACCGCAGAACAAACCAAAGCAGCTGACGATTTTACCATTAAAAATGAACCCATTTCTTCGTTAAACTTAATGGAAAGAGCCGGCAAAAACTGCACTTCGTGGATAATTGATAATTATCCCACAGATATTCCTGTTATTGTTTTTTGTGGAATTGGCAACAATGGTGGCGATGGATTGGTAATTGCTCGTTTGTTAAAAAAAAAAGGATTTGATGTTTCGATTTATGTGGTTGAATTTTCTAAAAAATATTCACCTGATTTCTCCAAAAACCTAAAAAGATTAGAAAAAGAAAAAACTAACATCCATTTTTTAACCAAAAACAACTTTTCTTGTCAACTTCCTGAAAACACATTAATTATTGACGCTATTTTCGGAAACGGGCTATCAAAACCAATAAGTGGATTTATTGCTGAAATTATTACTACAATAAACACTTCAAACACTACTGTTATTGCCATAGATATTCCTTCTGGATTATTTGCCGATAGTAACATCAACAATAATTCAGCAGCCATTATTGAAGCTGATTACACCTTAACCATACAACAACCCAAACAAAGTTTTTTTGCTGTAGAAACCGAAAAATATGTTGGAGAATTCATTATTATCAACATTGGTATTTCACCGGCATTTTTAAAAGAAGTGATTACCGATACTTACTTTGTTACGCACGAATCTGTTTTGCCTTTACTGAAAAAACGCACAAAATTTAGTCACAAAGGAAGCTACGGCCATTCACTTATTATTGCTGGAAGCAAAGGAAAAATGGGCGCTGCGGTTTTAGCATCTCGTGCTTGCTTAAAAATAGGATCAGGTTTAGTTACTGCTTTAGTCCCTAAAATTGGCTTAAATGTAGTTCAAATTGCAAATTCTGAGGTAATGTGTATTGCTTCTTCAGAAAAAGATTTTATCAACGAACTTCCTGATTTATCCAATTATAATAGCATTGGTGTTGGCCCTGGAATAGGAACAGAAAAACAAACTCAAAATATCATTAAACTATTAATACAAAATGCGAAACAAGCGCTTATTTTAGATGCCGATGCCATTAATATTTTAACAGAAAATAAAACATGGTTGGCTTTTTTACCGCCACACACCATCCTTACCCCTCATCCAAAAGAATTTGAACGCTTGGTAGGAAAAACATCCAAC
>CAMPHX010000221.1 GCA_946886085.1 uncultured Flavobacteriales bacterium
CAACAATACCTACAACAGGTCCTTCAGCAAACATTTGTTGACCTTCCTCATTTTGGTAAGTAGGAATAGTCATAATAGCAAAAAGCGGATTTTCTTTTACACTTTTTTGGAATAAAGCTAATGAATCCTCACCTGTAGCATCACTTAACTGGGATAATAGATCATTAGAAGAAGTATCTGTTTTTGTTGAATCATCATCTAATTGAGATAATAAATCATTTTCTTCTTTAGCTGGAGTTTCAACAGCAGGAGTTTCTTCAACTTTTACATTAGTTAATGTAGTATCTTGAGTTTCCTCAGTGTTAGTTGAATCATTAACATCTTCAGTTTTTTCATCTTTGTTTAGCAATTTAGCTAATGTAGAATTGGCTTCAGCTAATAAAGGATAAAATTCATTGTTTTGGTAAGTGGTCCAGAATTCTAATTTAGCCGTTCCTTGTAATAACTGACGAACTCTTTCTTTGTTTTTAACACCCGGTAATTCAACTAAAATTCTATCAGAACCTGTTAAACGTTGAATGCTTGGTTGGGCAGCTCCAAATAAACCAATTCTTGTTCTAATTACTTCAAAAGATTGTTCGATAGCAGCATTAGCAATGTCACTAATAAATTCTATTACTTCTTGGTTGGAGGCATTTGGAGATAATTTTTCTTTGTTATCTCTAGTGTAGAACACAGAAATTAATTTTCCTCCAGGATTAACTTCGTTGTATGCTTGTTCAAAATAAGTAACAAAGTTGCCACCATTTTGCACTTGTAATTCATTTGCTTTTTTAATAGCCTCATTGAAAGAAGGGTCGTCACTGTAAGAAGCTAGTGCTCTAACTACTTCGTCAACTTGTACTTCTAAGGTTACGTTCATACCACCTTTTAAGTCCAACCCTAAGTTAAGCATTTTAGCTCTTAGCTCACCGTAAGTATAACCGATTACCGGATAAACTTCTTCTGAAGCCATAGAATCTAAATAAGCAAATTCAGCATCTGAACTTCCATTATGATACGTTTCTGCGTATTCTTTCGCATCGTTTTCTACATTTACGGCAAACCATGTAAGCGATAATGAGTATAAACTCGCTATTGCAAAAAGTATGGTAAACGTTGTTAATAGTCCTTTGTTTTGCATTTCTTTTCGTGTGTATTTTTGTTAAAAAATTATAAGCCTGCAAATATAGAATTTCAAAAACGTTTTACAAACATAAAATTCATTTCATTTAACTTTTTTTTATTTCACCAAATAAGCTTAAATTTGGCAAGGAGTTTAAAGGGGTTAGAAAGCATGAGTTTGATCATTTTTTAATAAAACTAATGGGGTTAACTTCGCCTTTAAACAACGGATTTATCATTATGAGCATCAAATTATGAAAAAAATTATAACTTTTTTAGCATTTTTTATCTTTTTATTGTTGTCGTTCGCTTCAAAAGCACAACTAGTGGTTAATAGGTATGATTCTATTACTGTTTTAAATTATAATAGTGATACACTTTATCATGCTTGGACAGGTGGGTTTGATTCTCCACAGTTTTCAGAAATAGATTTGAATTTGGATGGAATTATGGATTTATTTGTTTTTGATAGAAGTATTAATAGAATGACTACTTTTATTAATTATGGAACACCAAATAAAGTAGATTATCACTTAGCATCTGAATTTACACAATACTTTCCTCAAGATATAAGAGATTGGGTATTGCTTAGAGATTTCAACTGTGATGGTAAAATGGATATTTTTACTTCCGGAGCGGGAGGTATTGTGGTTTATAGAAATGTTTCTACTACTACTCAACTTCTATTTGCTATAGAGACTTCTAGTACGCCTTCTAATATTTTGTATTCTAATTACCAACCGGATTCACCAACACCAAGTATGGTAAATTTATATGTTTCATCTATTGATATTCCTGCAATAGAAGATGTGGATGGAGATGGCGATTTAGATATTATTACCTTTAGTATTTTGGGGTCTCAAGTAGAATATCATAAAAATTTAAGTATGGAAAGATATGGAGATTGTGATAGCTTAGATTATGAGTTGAGAAATAAATGTTGGGGCTTTTTTACAGAAGGAGCTCAAAGTAACAATGTTGTTTTAGATGATTCTTGTGGTTTTAACATTAATAGTCCAGAAAGAATTAGTGGCGGCAACAAACACAGTGGTTCTTCAGTTATGATGATGGATGTTGATTCAAATGGATCTAAAGATTTAATTTTAGGAGATGTGTCTCACAATAATTTTGTGTTGTTGTATAATTCAGATTCTTCTCCCAACTTTACTTCATCTCATATAACCGCTGTAGATACAGCTTTTCCTATGAATACTGCTAATACTGTTCCTGTTGATTTATATCTATTTCCTGCCGGGTATTACTTAGATGTAAATAATGATGGTGTAAAAGATTTTTTGGCTAGTCCGAATTGTTTTAATGGCTGTGAAAACCTAGAAAGTGTGTGGTATTATGAAAATCAACGTTCCACTAATCTACCAGAATTTGATTTTAAAACACCGGCTTTCCTTCAAGAAGATATGATAGAAGTGGGTACAGGAGCTTTTCCGGTATTTTTCGATCATAATGCAGATGGGTTAATAGATATTGTTATAGGGAATGCGGGTTATACTGCTTTGCAAACCAATCAAGGATTAATTTCTTCGTTGTGGTTGTACGAAAATGTTGGGACAGCTAGCAATCCGGCTTATCAATTAATGGATTCTAACTATGCTGATGTAGCCAATATTAATTTAAATGTTGCTACCAATCAGCCAATGCTGAGGTTAGCACCAACTTTTGGAGATATTGATGGTGATGGTGATGAAGACATGATTGTAGGGGGAGATAATGGCAAGATTCATTATTTTGAAAACATTGCCGGGGCAGGAAATACTGCCAATTTTATACTAAACAAAGCAGAATATGAAGGAATAGATGTAGGGTTATATTCAGTTCCTCAGTTAATAGATTTAAATAGAGATGGATTATTGGATTTAATTATTGGCGACCGATTAGGCTTTGTATCTTATTACGAAAATGTAGGAACAGTAGCATTGCCTTCTTATAGTTGGGTAACTTCTCAGTTAGGAGATGTGAAAACAAGAAGATACGATGAATTTAATGGAAATAGTACCCCTTTTATTTATGATGATAGTGGCGATTACAAACTAATTGCTGGAGCTACCAATGGTTACATATATTATTACGATAGTATTGATGGGAACCTTGGCGGAACTTTTAACTTGATAGATTCTATGTATTTAGGCATAAAACAAGGTGGATGGTCTTTTGTTAATGTTGCAGATATAAATAATGATACCGCTTTTGATTTAATTGTAGGTAATGTTGCAGGAGGAGTTAATTTCTATAAAGGAGAGCCAGGTACAATTAT
This sequence comes from uncultured Flavobacteriales bacterium, assembly GCA_946886085.1. The sequence goes on from CAMPHX010000221.1 coordinate 3,377, forward strand.
AAGTGTTGGTGAGAAACAAAAAGATTCTGATAAAATTAATGTGTATCCAAATCCTACCAATAACCAAATTACCTTAAATGTTGGTAATAATAGTTTAGAAAATGCCTCTGTAGAAGTAATAGATTTAATGGGAAGAATCATTTATCAAAGTAATTTAAATGCCTCCAAAATAGTAATTAACCTTGATGGGCAAAGTCAGGGGATTTACTTTGTGAAATTTGTAAACCAAACAGGTAGTGAAGTTATTAGGGTAATTAAAAAATAAAAAATTAAATGCGTAAAATTTGTATACTTGTTGTTTTTGTATTTGTAATTGTTTTTACAACCAATTTATTTGCAGCTAAAAATATAGAAGTTCTTTCAAAAGTAGAGAATGTTGTAGTGTATCACTCTGGAGCTCTTGTATCAAGAGTTTCTGATAATAAAATGGGTATAGGAC
>CAMPHX010000222.1 GCA_946886085.1 uncultured Flavobacteriales bacterium
TGAGATTAGACTAAAAATTTACTACTAAAAATTTATCAAATATATGGCAAATAAAAATAGAACTGTTGAAATTCCTGTTGAAGGAAGTCTTGGCATTTTAGCTCATGGAGACATCGGGTTACTCTCTTGGAGAAAAAAGAGAGATTTAGAGTTAAAAAAGAAAAAAACAAATAAGAGTAAAAAAAATGCAAAAAAATAGATTAGCAAAAAAAGTTCTTCTTATTGGCTGGGATGCTGCAGATTGGAAAGTTATATACCCGTTAATAAAAGAGGGCAAAATGCCAACTTTAGCAAAGTTTTTATCAGAAGGAGTACATGGGAAAATTAAAACGTTAGATCCTCCCCTTTCACCTATGTTATGGACATCAATGGCAACTGGATACCGGGCTGATAAACATGGAATCACAGGATTTGTTGAGCCTTTAGCTGATAATAGTGGTATTAGACCAGTAACAAGCACTTCAAGAAAAGTTAAGGCAATTTGGAATATTTTACATCAAAATGAGTTAAAATCTAATGTTGTAGGTTGGTGGCCTAGCAATCCTGCTGAACCAATTAACGGAGTAATGGTTTCTAATTTATATCAACAAGCCAATAAGCCCTTAGGAGAAGAATGGGATATGCCCGATGGAACTGTTCATCCTAAAGAAATGGTTGATATATTAAAAGAGTTGAGAGTACATCCATCTGAAATGACAGGAGCACATATAACTCCTTTTATTCCTAACATAAAAGACATTGATACTAAAAAAGACAAAAGACCTGTTAGTGTTGCAAAAATATTAGCTCATGCTGCATCAATACACGCTGCATCAACATATTTACAAAGGGAAACGGAATGGGATTTTATGGCAGTTTATCATGATGCTGTAGATCATTTTTCTCATCTAACAATGAAATTTCATCCTCCACATAGAAAGGGTATTCCAAAAAAATTATATGAAAATTATAAGGATGTTATTAATGCTGGGTACATGTTTCATGATATGATGCTTGATAGAACATTACAAATGGTAGATGATGACACCATTGTTATGATAGTTTCTGACCATGGTTTTCATTCTGACCACCTAAGACCTAAATACTTAATAAAAGAACCTGCAGCTCCCGCACAAGAACATAGTCCTTACGGTATAATTTGTATGAGAGGACCTGGAATAAAAAAAGGAGAAATGATACATGGTGCATCTGTTTTAGATGTTACCCCAACATTATTAACGCTATTTGGGCTTCCTGTTGGAGAAAATATGGAGGGAAAACCTTTAACACAAGCTTTTGATAAACCTATAAAAGTTGATACCATTAAAGATTGGGAAAAGGTTGAAGGCGAATGTGGAATGCACCCAACTGACTTACAAGAAGACCCTTGGGCTGCTCAAGAAGCAATGCAGCAATTAATTGAACTTGGCTATATTGAGGCTCCTGATGAAAATATTTCTGCTAGAATAAATTCTACAAAACAAGAATCTAAATATTATGTGGCTAGAAATTTAATTGATGGGAACAAAACAGATAAAGCCATAGAACTTTTGGAAGAACTTGTTGAAGATAACCCTAGAGAAATACGCTATGGACAAAGACTAGCTCAATGTTATTTACAAAAAAGAAAATATGCAAAATGTAAAGAGTTAATTGAAAGATTAAAAGACTTACAAGTAATAATAGAAGAGGAAGAAGCTAAACTTACAGAAGAAGAAAAAAAGAAAAAAAATAGAGGTCTCATGAAAGAAATAGAGCTTCCCAACTATATTGATTTTGTAGAAGGGCAGCTTTTAATGCACCTTAACAGACCAAAAAAAGCAATGGCTTGTTTTGAAAAAGTATTGAAAAAAACACCTAATTCATTAGACTTATATCTAAACATGGGCAAAGTTTGTATGTTAAGACATAAATGGGAAGATGCTCAAGAAGCATTCATTAAAGCTCTTTCTATTGATGATACTAATTCAATTGCCCATCACGGATTAGGGCTCTCTTTTTTAAGACTAAATAATTATGAACAAGCCTTAGATGAATTATTTTTAGCCATTGATACTAATTATTATTTTCCAAATGCTCACTACCATATAGGTGAAGCATTAGTTAAAACAGGAAATATAACAGAGGCTGCTCAAGCTTTTGAGGTAGCTGTTTCTATGATCCCTGGAATGACTAAAGCACATAAATGGCTAGTTGATTTATATGAGAATGAGTTAAATGCTCCTGATAAAGCTAAATCACATAAAGACTTTTTAAATAATAACATTAAAGGTAAAATAACCATTGTTTCCGGGTTACCTCGTTCCGGCACCTCTATGATGATGCAAATACTTGATGCATCAGGCTTTCCTGTATTAACAGATAAAAAAAGAGAGGCTGATAATAATAATCCTAAAGGGTATTATGAATATGAACCTGTAAAAAAACTTATGGTTGATAAAAGTTGGCTACCCAATGCAAATGGTAAAGTGGTGAAAATCATTGCTCAGTTACTTCCTTTTTTGCCTTCTAATTATGATTATAGAATTATATTTATGAGAAGGGATATGAATGAGGTGCTACAAAGCCAGCAAGTGATGTTAGGGAAAGAAAAAGATGTGAAGTCTAAAAATTTTCCGTTAAAACTAAGTGAAGCTTTTCAAAAACAATTACAAAAAGTAGAAGCCTGGGTAGATAGTCAGCCAAATGTTGAGATGCTGGATGTTAACTATACTGATGTTCTTGAAAATACAAATGAGGAATTATCTACCATTTTGTCATTTATTGAACACGATGGAAACATCGATGAAATGAAAAAAATTGTAGATAAATCTCTATATCGTAATAAAATAAAAAAATAATTTACTAATTTAGTCGCTGATTTTATAATTTATATATTAATTTAAACTTTATACTATGGAAAAATCTAACAGTCTTAACTTAAAAATTAAACGATATGCTGCTTTAGCTACTGGTGTTACTGCTGCTGCAGGAGCATCTGCTCAGGTAACATATACAGACATTAACCCTGATGTAGTTTTAACTCCTACAGGAACTGCTCAATATCTATTAAATTTAGACGGTGATGCTGTTATTGACATGGGGTTGGTAGCTGCTAGTGGTACTGTAACCGGTGTTTTCACTTCTGGTACTCTACAAATTCCTTATACATTGAGCTACGATGCCGGTGTTGCTTTATTTGGTACGGCAGCTCCAGCAACTAACGGCTGGATGGGAGCCTCTTCTGATGCTCCTTCAAATATACCTAACGGCAATGCCATTGGTGCCGCAGGTACTTTTTACCAGTCTCAAGGGTTTGTCGGAAACATTCAAAGTACATATTTAGGTGCTCCTGTTAATGGTCAATATGGACCTTATTCTGCTGGAAATTTTTTAGGTACTGAAGGATATATAGGTGTTAGATTTGATATTTCTGGATCTACTCACTACGGTTGGGTAAGAGTAGAAATGGCTGCTAATGCTACTTCTATGACAATTAAAGACTATGCTTATGATGCTACTCCTAATACTGCAATTGCTGCAGGAGATATGGGTTCAGTAGGTGTTGATGAAGTTAACTTTGAAAACGCTATTCAATTTATCAGTAACCAAAATAACCAAGTTACAGTTAAAATGAATACTACCATTACCAATGGAATGATTAACGTTATTTCTATTGATGGCAAAAGTGTTGCTTCAATTAATGTAAACAGTCAAACTGAATTAGTTGATTTAAGTAATTTATCAAGTGGAATTTACATGGTTAATTTAACTTCAAACGAAGGAACAATTACAAAAAAATTCTACTTAAGAAAATTAAAACTCTTTATGCACAAAAAAACCG
>CAMPHX010000223.1 GCA_946886085.1 uncultured Flavobacteriales bacterium
ATATTGCAGAATCAGATGTTCGAATTTAATAGATTCCCAATAATTTTTCCGTTGCACTACAAAATTTCGGGAATGACGGTAATAGATAGTTTATAAGTTTATAAGCTTAAAAGTTTAAAGCTTAGAAGATATTCTAAAGTAATGAAGAACGGACCTTTGATTAATTTAATAGTTTTCTTGTGGTTACAATTTAACGAGGGTTTGTAGTAAGCAATCCTTGAACTGCCTAAGACAAAAAGTGAAAAGGCGTTAGTGCCTTTTGCTTTGCTGCTATTTAATTCAATAATTTCAGGGCTTGGGTTGTGTGGCAAATTTAACCGCTTAGAAAACCATAAATTTATCAGAAGTCTTGATTTTTTGCTTCTTTTGTATCAAGACAAAAGAAAGGCTAGAGTTTCCATTGCTAATGCATTACCTAACACAAGCACAACACTTTATTCAATTTAAACAGATTCCTGATAATTTTTTTCGTGCCTCAAAAATTTCAGGAATGACGGTAAAAGTCGGGCTTTGTACGTTGGCAACACCTCCCCTTCGGGGAGGCTGGGAGGGGCTTACATATCCAACTCCTCGTAAACAGAATTTTTACTTTTAAACTCAGGTACTAATGCCTTCATTTGAGTCACAATTTGAAAGTTGTTTTGAGTATTAAAACTGCTTATCAGTTGATTAATTTTAGTATCCACTTCTTGGAAGTCATATTTCTTAACCTTTGCTATCATAATTTGATTATGATGCGTGGCAATGGTATTTTCTTCGTTTGCCAGTAATTCTTCATACAGCTTCTCTCCCGGTCGAAGTCCTGTGTAGGTAATCTTAATGTCTTTATCTAAGGTTAACCCTGATAGTTTAATCATTTTTTTAGCTAAATCGAGTATTTTAACCGATTCGCCCATATCAAAAATATAAATCTCCCCTCCTTCTCCCGATGTTCCTGCTTCCAGCACTAGCTGACAAGCTTCTGGGATAGTCATAAAAAATCGGGTAATATCCGGATGAGTGATGGTTATTGGTCCTCCGCTTTCAATCTGCTTTCTAAACCTTGGAATTACCGAACCGTTAGAGCCTAATACATTTCCAAAACGAGTGGTAATAAATTTAGTATTTGCGGTAGCACTCAGCGATTGAATGTATATTTCCGCAATTCTCTTGCTCGCCCCCATTACATTGGTTGGATTTACTGCTTTATCTGTAGAAACCATTACAAATCGCTCTATATTGTACTGTACGGCTAAGTCTGCAATTACTTTTGTTCCTAATACATTGGTAAAAATAGATTCCGAAGGATTATTTTCCATCATAGGAACATGTTTGTAAGCTGCAGCATGAAAAACATAGTTAGGTTGAAACGTCTTAAAAAGGTTTTCCATTCTTTCTTTGTTTCTAATGTCTCCAATTACTATTTCATAAGGAACATGGTTAGGATCATCACCCAATTCTAGTTCCATATCGTATAGTGGAGATTCTGCTTGGTCGAGCAAAATGATTTTCTTCGGACTAAAATGAAGAATTTGTCTTACCATTTCGCTACCAATACTTCCTGCTGCTCCGGTAACCAATATCACTTTGTTGGATAATTGTTGCTTGATATTATCTTCACTCAATTTTATTGGATCTCTTTCTAATAGCTCTTCAATCTGAATTTTTTTAATCTGCTTAAAACTCAACTGTCCATTAATCCAATTAGATACAGGTGGAACATTCAGTATTTTGGTGTCATACTTTAAGCAAATGTCAATGAGCTTTTTCTTTTTGGCTGCACTTAAATTTTGTATGGAAATGATAACGTGAGCAACATCGTTTTTGCTCAGCATATCTTCCAACTTACTAATCCCGATAATTTTAACACCTTCTAGCAGTTTACCTTCTTTTTTGGCATCTTCATCCACAAATGCCAATACTTTATATTTCAACCCGGCATCTCTATCTAAGGTTCTTTTAGTAATAATGCCCGATTCTCCTGCCCCAAAAATAATTACGTTACTTTTTTCTCGGTAAGGATTCATAATTTCAGTGTAAAGCGACTTAAAGAAAACTCTTAAAGTAATCATTAAGAACAAGGTAGTCATGTAATCTATGATGATAATGGAAAACGGCAGTGGAAAGGTTTTGTTAATACCGTAGTAGAAAATTAGATTAATTACCACAAAGGATAAACTACCAATAGTAAGTGTTTTAAATATTCTTTGAGAATCTTTGGAACTAGTATGTTTTACTATCCCCTTGTAAGTTCCTGCAATAAGAAAACTAAGTAACCTGACACCTAAAATTATGTAAAATACATTATAAATGGCTTCTGTGGTCATTTCTGAAGGTGAGGGCACAGAAAAATTAAACCTAACCAGAAACGCAATAAATACTGAAAGTAAGCAAATAGTTAGGTCTATTAATAAAATAAACCATCTTGGGGTATTGTACTTAAAAAGAAATTGAATAAATTTCAAAGCTTAATTGATTTTAACTAAATCAAAAGTACAAATAAATTAGCCTATTTGTCAATATTTTTGATGAGTTGTAAAACAATATTTTCACAAGCTTTTCCACTTCCATATAGATCAATGGTAAAGTCTGCTTGATTTTGCATCATTTGCTCTACTCCTTGTATTATTTTTTGAGTATCACTTCCAACTAACACGTTTACCTTATTTTTAATCAACTCTACCCACTCTGTTTGTTCACGCATAGTAACGCAGTTTTTCTTAAAAAAGAAAGCTTCTTTTTGTAATCCGCCACTATCTGTCATTACTAAGGTACATTTTTTCAGTAATTCTATCATATCAAAATACCCAACAGGTTCTATGGTATTAAACTCCATTTTCAACCCTAAATCTGCAATTTTTCCTTTGGTTCTCGGATGAAGTGGTAATACCACAGGAATTGTTTTATTAATGGTGTTTAACGCATTTATAATTCCTGTTAAATTCTCTTTATTATCGGTATTTTCAGCTCTATGAAGCGTACATAGAATAAATTTATCGTGTGTTATTTTATTGGCAACGGTAGCTTTTTCAGCAGAAGTGAGTGAATAATATTCGGCTGCATCTTGCATTACATCTCCACTTTTAATAATTGTTGTATCAATATTTTCATATCCTTCTTTCAACAGGTTATCTACTGCTGTCTGTGTCGGACAAAACAAATAATCAGAGATTCTATCAGTTAAAATTCTGTTGACTTCTTCGGGCATTTCCATGTTAAAGCTTCTAAGTCCTGCTTCTACATGAGCTACTTTTATATGTAGCTTTTTTGCAGCTAATGCTCCGGCAATAGTTGAGTTTGTATCTCCGTAAACTAACAACAAATCAGGTTTTTCGTCCAATAAAATTTGCTCTATTGCTTCTAACATTCTACCTGTCATAGCTCCATGCCCAACACTATTAATATTGAGGTTGTATTTTGGTTTAGGAATCTCCATTTCTCTAAAAAATACCTCGCTCATATTGTCATCAAAATGCTGACCTGTATGAACAATTATTTCTTCAATACCGGGATGTTTTTCAAACTCTCTGCTCAATGCAGCCGCTTTTACAAATTGAGGCCTAGCTCCTACTATGGTTATTATTTTCATTTACAGTAACTTTAAAAAATATTAATGAATTAAAAAAAGCATAAAAAATGACACCTGCTTTAGTTTCTAACATTGATTCAAAACAAAAATTAAACACTAAAATTATCACTAAAAACAAATAAAGAACATTGTTTTGTTTAAATGCTATAAAAGATGGGAAAATTATATTTAACAGTAAAACTACAAAACCAACCACTCCTAATTTTAAGAAAATCTCATAAAAAGCATTATGG
>CAMPHX010000224.1 GCA_946886085.1 uncultured Flavobacteriales bacterium
TAGTAATACGGTAAATTTAGATAGTGTAATGCAATCGTTTGATAATTATATAAAAAATAATTCATTATTAGATTGGAGCGAGCATTTTTCATTCTTCCCTAAAAATGACTCCTTGCTTATGGACAATTTTTTTAAAGAAGACTATTTTTTAAACCAATGGAATCAACTTGATTTTAATATTGACAAAATGATGCATGAAATGGATTCTTTAAGAAATGAGTTCTTAGAAAAACAATATCCGGGATTAATAGAATCGAAAAAAGAAAAAAACAACCATGAAATTATCGCTCATTAACATTAAGTTGCACTATGATAAATAAACTAAAACTAATACAAAAAATGGTTAACTCATAAAACTCCAACAAAAACTGTTGGAGTTTTTTACACACAAAAGACAACATGGAATTTATAGATTATTATAAGATATTAGGGTTAAACAAAAATGCTTCATCAGACGATATAAAAAAAGCCTATCGTAAATTAGCTAGAAAATATCATCCTGACCTAAACCCCAATAATGATACTGCTAAAAAACAGTTTCAACAAATAAATGAAGCAAATGAAGTATTAAGTGATTCTGAAAAAAGAAAAAAGTACGACCAATACGGAAAAGACTGGAAACATGCAGATGAATTTGAAAAAGCTCATCAGCAACAAAAAAAACAAAATTACTCACAAGGAAATAAAGAATATTTTGCTCATGATTTTGAAGGAAGTGGTTTTTCTGACTTTTTTGAATCGCTTTTTGGAAATACAAATAAGTTTCATACACAAAACCAGTCTGCTCAATTTAAAGGAGATGACTATAAAGCAACTCTTCAATTAAATTTAACAGATATTTTAACTACTCAAAAACAAACTTTAGAGCTTGGTGGTAAAAAAATTCGCTTAACCATTCCCGCAGGTGTTGAAGATGGTCAAACCATTAAAATTAAAGGTTATGGAGCTGAAGGTTACAATGATGGTCCGAAAGGAGATTTATATATAACATTCCATATTGTTAACAATACCAATTTTAAACGTGTGGAAAATAATTTATACAAAAAAATTGATGTCGATTTATATAAAGCCATTTTGGGTGGGTCTATACAAATAGATACATTAACAGGAAAAGTAAAATTAAATGTATCCCCTGGTACTCAAAATGGAGCAAAAATAAAACTAAAAGGAAAAGGAATGCCCACCTATAAGAAAGAAAACAGTTATGGAGATTTGTATATCACCTATAATATAATCATCCCTAAAAACTTAAGTAACAAAGAAAAAGAATTATTTACTGAACTTTCTAAAATGAAATGATCATGAGTAAAAAACAATATATATTATTAGATAAATTTTGCCGACATACAAATATCAGCGATGTTTTTCTTAAAGAACTCATTGAATTTGATATGATTTCACACCAACAAATAGACAATACACTTTACTTACTCGAAGACGAGATTGATACAATTGAACGTATGTTTCGTTTACACCAAGATTTTGGAATAAACACACAGGGATTAGATATTATTAATGAAATGTTGCTTCGAATTGAAGAAATGGAAAGCGAAATTCTGTATTTAAAAAAACGTTTGAGTTTATATGAATAATGTTGAAGTCATTACATTTCCAAAACCCAAGCTTTACTATTGTCAGATTTTGCTGATGCCAACGCATCTAAAGCTTGTTGTCTGGTAGAATGACTGTTGTAACTAACTGTCCATAAGCCTTTTCTTTTGCCAACTATCCAAGCATCAAAGCCTTTATTTTTTAGCTGTTTTACCATTTTGTTGGCATTTTTCTTTTCAGAAAAACAGCCTGCAATAATATGGTAACGTAAATGGGTTTTATTAATAACCACTTTTGTGGTATCCACCTCAGTAATATATTTATTTGTTAAAGCAATAGTTACAGGTTGCTCATCTTTTAACCAAGAAAAAGTAAGATACTTTTCATCTCCAGCAGCTTTATTAATGCTTTCTTTTAAAGAAAGAACATCATCATGCTCAAAAGTTGTCAACTCTGTTCTGGGTGAGTAAGTGGCTGCTTTTTCCTCCGCAAATGGATTTAATTTGGCGTAATTAATATTTTGTGACAGATTATATTTTGAAGGTATCCAAAAAGCTAAAAACCCTAAAGGAATAATAATAGCCGCAGCTGCAGCCCATTTTCTAACACTACTTTTATGTTGAGGAAGCGTTTTTACTTGTTCAGCAATTTTTTCCTCATAATTTTTTCTCTTTATAGGACTAACTTGTATTGGTGTTAACCCATAAGAAGAAAGTAAATAGTTTTCACTTAGTGATGGTTCAAAATGAATTCTATTTTCATTATCCATTACAAAAGCGCCAATATCTCCAAGAGTAACCTCTTTATTCGTTCTCAACTTTGTTTTTGTAGCTAAAACAAATGCTTCAATTTCTTTTAATGCTTCATCATAACTTATGTTTTCTTTTTTAGAAACATAATGAGTAAGTAACCCATCATTAGCAATTAAGTTCTTATTAAAAGAAATTTGCTTAGATGGCGGATGAAATTTATGCTGAACAGTTTGAATATAAGCCGGTTTGTAATTGCAAACAAATCCTCCAAAATTTGGAAGAATCACACACTCGTGGTGAAAAAGCAACTGACTTATATGTACTGAAATGTCCGTCATAACAACTTACGAAGTTATAAATTTTTAAAAGAAAACAACGCTTAGTTTTAAAAGATTTTTTGATTACCGATTCAAATTAGGTTCAAATCTTCAGGAACATCAATAGAAATAGCTTCATGGAAAGTTTCTTTCACTTTTATTTTATAGCCATTTTCTAACCATCGCAACTGCTCCAAGCCTTCAGCTTTTTCTAAGCTCGATATAGGTAATTGAGTAATTGCTTTCAACACCTCAGCTCTGTAGCCATAAATACCTATGTGCTTAAAAAATGTTTGATGGTTTAACCAATCTTTTTGCTCAACTCCCCTTAAAAAAGGCAAGGTTTGGCGACTAAAATACAAGGCAAAATCATCAACAGCTTTAATTACTTTAGGTTTATTGATATTGAAAAGCTCTTCTTGCTTGGTTATTTTCTTTCCTAAGGTAGCTATTTCGGTTTTCAAATCTTCAAAACAGCTGCCAACTTCATCAATTTGTTCAGGATTGATATAAGGCTCATCTCCTTGAATATTTATCACCACATCATAGTCTGCATCTAGTTTGTTCAACACTTCAGCACATCTGTCTGTCCCACTTTGGTGAGCTGCATCTGTATAGACTACTTTAAAATTTAGTGCTTGTGCATGGTTGTAAATTCTTTCATCATCGGTAGCAATAATTACATCACTTAAACAAGTAGCCTTTTTGGCTTGCTCATACACTCTTTGTATCATCGATTTTCCTTTAATCTCTACCAATGGCTTTCCCGGAAACCTTGTAGATGCGTATCGAGATGGAATGATGCCTAAAATTTTCATCTGTTTATATTTATTATTCGTTACTTTTTTATTGCTTTATTAAAGTACTCATGAACTCACTTCGTTCGTTTGTTATTAAATAGGTCATATGGAACTCCCATGATAACCATTCTCCTGTGTGAGCAACTTTTTACTCATGGTCGTTTCATGTGTCTATATATAATTGAAGTTGTAAAAATAGTACTTTTCATCAGTAAATAATAATTTTAAAGTGTCACCGCTAACCTCTGTATAAGTTTTACATTCGTTTTTGTAAGTTTGCAAATGAAAAATTGATGTCGATTTAAAAAAATAAAACGAATCATTAACAACAAACTAATGCACAAAATAACTGCCGACTATATTTTTACAGGAAATGCTGC
>CAMPHX010000225.1 GCA_946886085.1 uncultured Flavobacteriales bacterium
CCTTATGATAAGTTATTCTTTATAAATTAAAATCAAAAAATGAAAAAAATCTTTACAATTTTAGCAATAGCATTTTCTATAAATGTTATAGCACAAATACCAACAAATGGATTGGTAAGGCACTATTCCTTTTCGGGTAATGCAAATGATAATGTAAATAGTCAACACGGAACTATAATTGGAGCTACACTAACTGCAGATAAGAATGGAAATCCTAACTCTGCTTTTTATTTTGATGGAGTTAATGATTACATTGATTTGCCGCTTTCAGGATTATTATTGAATGAATACACCTATTCAGTATGGGTAATGCTAAGTTCAATCCCTTCGGCTGGATCCGCAACTCATATTCTCTCAATTGGAAGTTCAAGAGCTGGAAATACTAATGGTGGAGATCAGGCTATGAAAGTTCTTAATGCTAGTATATTTGGCTGGGGACTTACAGGGTACACCGATCCTAATTCTGCATTAGCTACTTATGATGCTACTGGTTTAACTATCAATACTTGGAATCATATTGTAGCTACGCGTTCATCAAATGTTCAGAAGTTGTATATCAACTGTAATTTAGTAGCAACAGATAGCCTTTCTAGTCCAATAACACCTTTTTATGGTAATGTACCAACTGCTAAAATTGGTACAAGGCAAACTAATGTTGAATTTTTTCATGGAAATATAGATGATGTAAGAATATATAATAGAGCATTAGATATGAATGAAGTTTTAGCCTTGTGTGAAGAAGGAGTTGTTTCAATTGAGGAACAAAAAGAAACACCAAGTATGCAAATTTATCCGAACCCTACCAATTCAACTATTGCCGTTAACATAGAAAATGGTAATACTATAAATGGATATACAATAGAGATTAATAATTTGTTGGGTCAAACAGTTTATGTTAATTCAATTAACTCAACAAATAACTTTATAGATTTATCTAGTTTAGGAAATAAAGGTGTTTATTTTGTAAAAGTTCTTGATGAAAATAATAACTTGATTGATGTTCAGAAAGTAGTTTATCATTAATTAGTTTAATTTAAAATTAAATGAAAAAAATAATTACAATTTTAGTAGTAGCATTATCTATAAATGCAATGGCACAAATACCAACAAATGGATTGGTAAGACATTATACATTTTCAGGTAATGCAAATGATAATGTAAATAATCAACATGGAACTATAATAGGAGCTACCTTAACTGCAGATAGATTTGGAAACCCAAATTCAGCTTTTAATTTTGATGGAGTTGATGATTATATTGATTTGCCTCTAAGTGGTCTTATGCTTAACGAATATACTTATTCTATTTGGGTGTTAGCAAGCTCTTTTCCCCCACCAAATGTATCTATATTTGTGTTTACAATTGGAACTGCCAGACAATGGAATCCTCAAGGTGGAGACCAAGCTATAATTGCAAATAATAGTTCGACTAATGATGGTTGGGGTATGATGGGGTATTATAGTGGACCTAGTTCTGCTTTCTTTACATTTCAGCAAACAGCTATTGTTCCTTTAACTTGGCATCACATTACTGTGACTAGGTCTACGAATGTGCAAAAGTTGTACATTGATTGTCAATTAGTTTCGGCTGATAGTAGTGTTGCAACTGTTTTGCCTTTTTATGGCAATACTCCAACTGCTAAGATTGGAACAAGACAAAATAATTCTGTGTATTTTCATGGGAAAATAGATGATGTAAGAATATACAACAGAGCATTGGATGTAAATGAAATTCTAGCTTTATGTAATGAAGGAGTTGTTTCAATTGAGGAACAAAAAGATATGTCAAACGTTCAGATTTATCCCAACCCTACCAATTCTACTATTACAGTTAATATAGAAAATAAAGCAAATACAAAAGGATATAAAATAGAAATTAATAACTTGCTAGGTCAAACAGTTTATACTAATTCAATTAATTCAACAAATAATAGTATAGATTTATCTAGTTTAGGAAATAAAGGTGTTTATTTTGTAAAAGTACTTGATGAGAATAATAACTTAATTGATGTTCAGAAAGTGATTTATCATTGATTTGTTAAAACAGGGATTGTACAAGAAAACATAAACTAACTATATAATGTAAGGATGTAATACAGTAAAAAATTTATATTATTATAAATTTTCTTATAATCTCTCCATCAAATACTTATACATCTCTACCATGGCCTTGATGTCTTTCTTGTGTACTTTTTCATCAGGAGAATGAACATTGTCTTCGGGTGCTCCTATAAAACACCAATCGAAAGGGTAGGGGGAACGTTGCAGAGCATTACCATCACTTCCTCCGGCACTTTCTACTTCAAGTTGAAAAGGAATTTTACTTTTTGTTGCTAAATCAACAATTTTATTAATGTAGCTTCTTCTTGGAATTCCGGAATCTCGCATAGAAATAGCAACACCTTTTCCGTGCTTAACACCTTCTGTTACCCAAGTTATATCTGAAATTAATGCTTGTTTTACACCAAAGCCTTCGTATAAAAATTTTGCTAAATAACCAACACTTCCCCCTCCATGTTCTTCCCAAGCTGAAAATACTACAACTCCGTTTTCTAAGGTTTTAGCAACTTCTAAAGCACTCCAAACCCCTAAACGATTGTCCATATAACAACATTGAACATAGTTGTTGTCTTCTCTAAAGTTAGGCTGATAAGTAAGTGTTGTTCCTCTATCTATTGTTCTTTTGTATTTTGCCGAAAAGGTTAGGAACTCGTGTTCATCTTCAACAGCTTCAAGTGTGCAAGTTATTTTTCCTTGACTATCTTCTCCAACTAACTTAGCTCCTTTTTTAGCTGAAGGACCTCCAATTTTAATTAGATTATTATCATAACCAACCGTATATCCAACAGAATCCATGTGAGCAAAAATGGCTGTTCTTGGCTTGCCAAAAATCAGCATAATACAATCTTGAAAGTCTTCTCCTATTAAAATTTCGGGTTGAACTTTCCACTTTTTTTGCTCTTTTTTGATGTGTTTTAAAAGAAAAATTTTCATGACTTCTTCACTACCGGAAGGAGCATGGATTTTACAAAGTTGTTGGAGGAGTTTCATGTAAGATTTGAGGTTTAAAGTTTGAGGTTTGAAGTTAACTTCAAACCTCAAACTTTAAATATTTTAATTATTCAACATTACTGGCATTACTAACATCAATACTTCTTCGTTGTCGTCTTCTTTTTCTACAGGAGTTAAAATGCCGGCTCTGTTTGGTGCAGACATAGCAATGCTAACATTGTCTGATGTTAAGTTGGTTAACATTTCTAATAAAAATGCTGCATTAAATCCTATTTCCATGTCTTCACCTTCAAACTGGCAAGTAAGTCTTTCAACGGCTTCATTAGAAAAATCTAAATCTTCAGCAGAAATTTGTAATTCGCTGCCCGACATTTTAAGTTTTATCTGGTGAGTTGTTTTATTAGAGAAAATTGCTACTCTTTTTAAAGCAGTTAAAAATTTGCTTCTTTCAACAGTAAGTACATTTGGATTTTCAGTTGGTATTACAGCATTGTAGTTAGGGTATTTACCGTCAATTAACCTAGAGATTAACTTGGTAGATTCAAATTCAAAAGCTGCGTTGGTTTCGTTGTATTTTATAGTTACGTCATCGCTAACGCTACTTAAAATATTTTTAAGTAAGGTTAAGGGTTTTTTAGGGAAGATGAATGAAGATCCCGTTTTAGCTCCTAAATCTGTTCTTCTGTATTTTACCAACTTGTGTGCATCTGTTGCTACAAAAGTGATGTCGTCATTATTTAATTCAAAAAATACTCCCGACATAACAGGTCTTAAT
>CAMPHX010000226.1 GCA_946886085.1 uncultured Flavobacteriales bacterium
AGGTGAAATTGCAAGTATCACAATTAACCACCCAAAAAGAAACCATCAAAAGCAAGTACGAGCAAGTTTTAAATGCTCTGAAATTTGCTATGGGTATTTCTATTGAACAAAATCTGCAAATTGAACCAAACATTCAATATCAAAACACAAATGAATACACTCCTGCATCCACTTTAGATATTCGTATCATAAAAACTCAAAACCGCTTATTGTCGAGTGAACTCAACACACTCAATAAATCAAGGTATTTGCCTTCGCTAAATCTGATTGGAATGTATGGAACAACTGGCTTTGGTTATAACGGACAACCTAGTTCTTTCCTTGATTTTTATCCGATTGGTTTTGCAGGTGTTCAATTATCTTATCCGCTATTTAACGGAACTGTTACGATTCGAAAAATAAATCAGAAAACACTTGAACTCCGAAACAATGACCTTCAATTTGGAATGCTTACCGAACAAAACAATATGCAAGTTGAAAATGCCAAGCTACAAAGAGAAGTCGCTAAAAAAACAGTAGAAACCACAACCGAACAAATCCAATTGGCACAAACAATCTATGAGCAAACCGTTCTTCAACAAAAACAAGGAACGGCAAGTTTAACAGATATTTTACTTGCAGACAACGCTTTACGTGAAGCACAACAAATTTATCTGTCTGCTGTAATTGATTACCTAAAAGCAGATTTAGAACTTAAAAAACTAACTGGAAATATTTCAATCATCAAATAATTGTCACAATGAATACAAAATCATCAATTCTAAAAAAAGTGCTATACGTCATCATACCGTTGGCGATAATTGCCATTGTGGTAATTAAGTTGAAAACAAATAAGGAAATTACGCAGAGTAAAGTGTATCAATACGATAAAGAACAAGCTATAAATGTTCAAGTAGATACATTGCAACTTGAAAATGTGAATACAGAATTTTCTTATTCAGGCACATTTGAGCCCAACAAGGAAACCAAAATAAGTGCCGAATTACAAGGGAAAATCAACACCATTTTAGTTGATGCTGGAAGCGTTGTAAGTAAAGGTCAAACTTTAATTCAGCTGGACAATTCATTGCTGAAATTGCAACTGCAAACTATTGAAGTGCAAATAGAAGGATTGGAAGCAGATGTAAACCGCTATACCATTTTAGCTAAAGCAGATGCCATTCAAGGAGTTCAATTAGAAAAGGCGGAGTTAGGTTTGAAATCTGCAAAAGTTCAGAAAGCAACTTTGTTGGAGCAGATAAACAAAACCACAATCAAAGCACCTTTTAATGGAGTTGTTACAGCAAAATTAAGTGAAGAAGGAGCTTTTGCTGCACCGGGCGTTCCATTGCTCCAAATAACGGACATTACAACTTTAAAATTCACCGTAAATGTTCCCGAAAAAGATTTAAGCCAGTTCAAATTAAATCAAAGCTTTTCTCTTTCGGCAGATGCTTATTCTGAAATTTTATTGACTGGAAAAACTACTATGATTGGCAGTAAAGCTAATATGGGCAGTAGTTTTCCTGTTCAGTTTACGGTAAATAACACATCGGACTTGAAAATAAAATCAGGAATGTTTGGTAAAGTTTTACTTAAAAGTGAAACGTCTGGAAAGGGAATTATCATACCGTCATCTGCCATACAAGGAACTGACAACCAACCACAGGTTTATGTTGTGAAAAATGGCAAAGCAATTTTGCAAAACATCACTATTTCAAAAAAGACACAAAACAAAGCAGTTGTTTCAAATGGATTAAATGAAGGTGATGTAATTGTAACGAATGGCTTCATCAATCTTTTTGATGGGGCAAATGTAACTGTTAAATAAAATCAGCGAAAATGAATATTACAGAAATATCAATCAAACGTCCTTCGCTGATAATAGTGCTTTTCAGCGTATTTACATTATTAGGATTTATCGGGTATAAAAATTTGAGTTACGAGTTAATGCCCGACTTTAACCAGCCCGTAGTTGTAATTAAAACGGTTTACCCTGGTGCCGAACCAAACGAAGTAGAAACATCCGTTTCACGAAAAATCGAAGATGCTTTATCCAACTTGGAGGGTGTAGATTACTTGGTTACAAAGTCATTGCCCAATGCTTCTATCATCATTACCAATCTCAAATATGGAACAGATTTGGATAAGTCAATGCAAGACGCACAACGCTACATTGACAACATTCGCAAAGATTTACCACAGGATATTTTAAGTCCTGTAATGAGTAAAGTTTCGCCAAATGATTTGCCGATAATGTCAATCAGTGCAACAAGTGATATGTCCGCCACCAAGTTTTATCAGAAAATGAAAGATGATTATCTGCCACAAATACAACAAATAAAAGGCGTTGCAGAGATTACTGTTTTAGGTGGAGAGGAAAGAGAAATACAAGTAAAAATAAATCAGGACAAACTGAAATTGTATAAAATTTCAATGGTTCAGGTTGTTGAAGCAATTAATCGTTCTGGCTTAGACTTACCTGCTGGAAAGGTGCAAACTGAGAAGGAAAGTAATTCAGTTCGTTTAACGGGTAAATTCGCATCTATTGAGAATATTAAAAATGTTCAGGTGGCAATGCCAGTTTTAGGAAGTCCAGTTTATGTAAAAGACATAGCAGATGTTATTGACGGTATAAAAGAAACGACTTCAATCAGTCGCTACAATGGTAAAAACGGCATTGGTTTAATGTTGAAAAAACAAGGAGATGCAAACGCAGTAGATGTTTCAAAAGCAGTTCGGGAGAAATTTCAATCTATCGAACAACAAAATGCCAGTTCGGGTGTGAAATTTGTTATTGCAGACGATAGCACCGATAACACGATTGCAGCCGTTAACTCCGTTGTTTTCGATTTAATCTTAGCGGTGTTATTGGTGTCGTTGGTAATGCTTTTATTTCTGCGAAGTTTTAGAAATTCTTTAATCGTTTTGGTAGCTATTCCAACATCTTTAGTTACCGCATTCGCTGTGATGTGGCTTTTGGGTTACACCTTAAACTTAATGACCTTGCTTGCAATGTCTTTAATCATTGGTATTTTGGTAGATGATGCTACCGTAGTTTTAGAAAACATTCAAAAGCACTTAGATAAAGGAAAAGACAAACGATCTGCTGCAATGGATGGCAGAATGGAAATTGGCTTTGCTGCATTATCCATCACCTTGGTTGATGTTGTGGTTTTCTTGCCTATTCTTTTTCTACAAGTGTTTGTTGCTGATATGCTCAAGCAGTTTTCGGTTGTGGTAGTAACTTCCACCCTCACTAGTTTATTGGTTGGTTTTACTTTAACGCCTTGGATGGCTTCTCGTATCGGTAAAAAAGAAGACTTACAACCGACCAATTTTTTCAATCGCTTTTTACTATGGTTTGAAATTCAGTTAGAAATTTTCAATGAATGGTATGGTCGAAGATTAGAATGGGTATTGAGCCATAAATTAGCTTTTACAGGTGTCGTTATTGTGCTTTTTGCAATGACTTTAGGTATTATGAAACAAGGAATTATTGGTAAAGAATTAATATCAACAGGCGATCAAGGAAAATTTAGAATGGCAATAGAATTTGATAAGTCCACATCTCTACATCAAAACAATTTAATTGCTCAAAAGATTGAAACATGCATTATTCAACAACCCGAAGTAGCAACGGTGTTCAGCAACATTGGCGGACCAAGCACTGGGATTGGAAGTTTGGGTGTAGGTTCAGCAAATAAAACGGAATTCACTATTCAATTAAAATCAAAAAAAGAATTGGATAATTTACCTACCGAAACATTTATGAAAAATATTCGGGAAGAACTAAAGTC
>CAMPHX010000227.1 GCA_946886085.1 uncultured Flavobacteriales bacterium
GTGTTAAAATATGTTTTTTAATTACTTTTCAGAAAGGTAAAATGATTAAAATTTGGAAAAGCTAAATTTAATTTCATTTCTTTGTAAGTCAAAATTTAAAATCACTATAAATGAATTAGTGATTTAAACCTTCTAGTATGACAAAAAATTTAGTTATCGTTGAGTCACCTGCCAAAGCAAAAACTATTGAAAAATTTTTGGGGAAAGATTTTACTGTAAAATCTAGTTTTGGACACATTAGAGATTTACCGGGAAAAAACATATCCATTGATATAGAAAACAACTTTGAACCTAATTATGTTGTTCCTAGCGATAAGAAGAAAATAGTTGCAGAATTAAAAAAATTAGCAAAGGAGGCAGATGTTGTATGGCTAGCTTCCGATGAGGATCGTGAGGGAGAAGCCATTTCTTGGCATTTATTAGAAGCCTTAGGTCTAGATGAAAAAAAGACCAAACGTATTGTTTTTCATGAGATTACTAAATCGGCAATTACTAAAGCCATAGAAAACCCTAGAAAAATTAATACACACTTAGTTGATGCTCAACAAGCAAGAAGAGTGTTGGATAGATTAGTGGGTTATGAGTTGTCACCTGTATTGTGGAAAAAAGTTAGACCATCATTATCTGCTGGTAGAGTACAATCTGTAGCGGTAAGGTTAATTGTTGAAAGAGAAAGAGAAATAGATAACTTTACCTATGAATCTGCTTTTAGAGTAATCGCTTTATTTGAAACCAATGATAAAGCAACAATAAAAGCTGAACTTCCGCACAGATTTAAAACACAAAAAGAAGCAGAGAAGTTTTTAGAAACTTGTAATAATGCCATCTTTACAGTTGAAGATTTAGAAACGAAACCTTCAAAAAGATCTCCGGCAGCACCTTTTACAACTTCAACATTACAACAAGAAGCAAGTAGGAAATTAGGTTTTTCAGTAGCTCAAACTATGTCGGTAGCTCAAAAATTATATGAGTCTGGAAACATAACTTATATGAGAACGGATTCGGTAAATTTATCAAATGAAGCAATTGGAGCTGCAAAGAAAGAAATCACAGCTAGTTATGGCGAAGAGTTTTCTCAAGTAAGAAAATTTAGTACCAAATCTAAAGGTGCTCAAGAAGCTCATGAGGCTATCCGACCAACTTATATGAACAAACATTCGATTTCCGGTGATGCTGCTCAAGCAAGATTGTATGATTTAATTTGGAAAAGAACCATTGCCTCTCAAATGAGTGATGCCAAACTTGAAAAAACTACTATTACTATAGGTATAAATACCTCAAAAGAAAAATTTGTAGCTAAAGGCGAAGTATTACTGTTCGAAGGTTTCTTAAAAGTTTATTTAGAATCTAGTGATGATGACCATCAGGAAGATGAAAAAGAAGGCATTTTACCACAAGTAAAGAAAGGAGAAGGGTTAAACTTAAACGAACTTACCGCTACAGAAAAATATAACAATCATCCACCAAGATACACCGAGGCTAGCTTGGTTAAAAAGTTAGAAGAATTAGGTATCGGAAGACCTTCTACTTATGCTCCAACCATTTCAACCATCCAAAAAAGAGGATATATTGTTAGAGAAGATAGAGATGGTAGTCAGCGAAACTATGTATTGTTAACACTTAAATCAGGGAAAATTTCTGAAAAACAACTCAAAGAAAATTTTGGTTTTGAGAAGAAAAAAATGTTTCCAACAGATATAGGTATTGTTGTTACAGATTTCTTGGTTGAAAATTTCGGAAAAGTATTAGACTATAATTTTACAGCAAGGGTTGAAGAACAGTTTGATGAAATTGCTGAAGGATTGAAAGAATGGAGCAAGATGATTGCTGAATTTTATAAACCTTTTCACGATCAAATTACAGATACGCTTGAAAATGCCGAAAGAGCTAGTGGTGAAAGATTGTTAGGGACAGATCCTAAGACTAAAAAACCAGTTATTGCTCGTATTGGTAGATTCGGACCAATGATTCAGATAGGAAGCACAGAGGATGAAGAAAAACCTCAGTTTGCAAGTTTACTTCCTGAACAAAATATTTCTAATATAACCTTAGAACAAGCATTAACACTATTTCAGTTTCCAAAAACGCTAGGAAACCATGAAGGTAAAGAAGTAGTTGTGTCTCAAGGTAAGTTTGGACCATATATTAAATTTGATGAAAAGTTCATTTCATTACCCAAAGGTGAAGAAATTACTGCTGTTAATCTTAATAGAGCTGTTGAGTTAATTAAGGAAAAGCAACAAGCAGATGCTCCTATTGCGGAATATCAGGGAAAACCCGTTCAAAAAGGAGTAGGGAGGTTTGGGCCTTTTATTAAATGGGACAACATGTTTATCAATGTAAACAAGAAATATAATTTTGATAACTTGTCTCAAAGTGACATTAAAGAATTAATTGAGGATAAGCTACAAAAAGAAAAAGATAAATTTATTCATAATTGGGAAGGTAAAGGTATTTCGGTTCAGAAAGCACGTTGGGGAAGATTTAATATTGTGAAAGGAAAAACAAAAATTGAATTGCCAAAAGATACGGATGTAGAAAAAATGACTTTGGAAGATGTTGAAAAAATAATTGAAAAACAAAAACCGGCAAAAAAAACCAAAAAGAAAAAATAGGATTTTTACACTCATCATTGAATCAACACAAAACACTATATGGATTTTTTTGATTATTTTCAACCAATAGATTTATCTAAAGAAGTTTTTAACTTCGATTATAAAAGTAATCACTTTGCCAATAACCTACTTTATTATAGTGAAGAGAACCAAGAGTTATCTGATGTTGCTATAGCAATTATTGGAATTGAAGAAGAAAGAAATGCATCCAATAATGAAGGTTGTGGTAAGGCTCCTGACTTTGTAAGAAAATTTTTATACCGACTTTCATTTAATGGAAAGAAGAAAATAGCAGATTTCGGGAATCTAAAAAATGGAGCTGCAGTTGAAGATACTTATTTTGCACTAAGCAATATTCTTGAAGAGTTAATCAAAAAAAATATCTTACCTATTATTATAGGAGGCAGTCAGGATTTAACCTATGCTAATTTTTTGGCATATAAAAATTTAGAACAGTCCGTTAACCTAGTTGCTGTAGATGCTAAGTTAAATTTAGATGATGCTAACCATGCTATTAATGCTGACAACTATTTGGCAAAAATTATTCTTCACCAACCTAATTACTTATTTAACTTTAGCAATATTGGTTATCAAAGTTATTTTGTATCTACTGAAGAAATTGATTTAATTTCTAAACTTTATTTTGATGCTTACCGTTTAGGAGAAATTCAAAACAATATGGAAGAGGTGGAGCCTATAGTTAGAAATGCAGATATTCTTAGTTTTGATGTTTCCTCAATAAGACAAGCAGAAGCTCCGGGAAATAAAAACGCATCTCCTAATGGATTCTATGGAGAGCAAGCCTGCCAAATTGCAAGATATGCCGGTATTAGCGATAAACTCACATCTATTGGATTTTATGAATTTAATCCTGATATGGATTTTAATAATCAAACAGCTCACAGTGTTGCACAAATGATTTGGTATTTTATAGATGGCGTAAACAATAGAAAAAATGATTTTCCTATTGGTAGCCGAAAAGATTATACTAAATATGTAGTTTCGATGTTAGAAGGCGGAAATGATTTAATTTTTTATAAAAGTGATAAAAGTGACCGTTGGTGGATAGATGTGCCATATCCTTCTCATGAAAAAATTAAAAACGAAATACAATTGCTAGATCCTAGCACTTAAAAACAATAAAAAATTTCAATCACA
>CAMPHX010000228.1 GCA_946886085.1 uncultured Flavobacteriales bacterium
GGCATAAAAGTCATTTTCTAAGGGTAAATAGCCTTGGTCATAACAGAAATAATAGACGTTACCTGTTTTGGTAGTGTAAATGGATGTGAAGTGATTAAAATCAAAATCTTCATCCAACAATCTTTGCTTAGTTACTTTGCATTTATCATTTGGATTTAATTTTTCAAGAATTCTCCAATTTTTTCTAAGCCTATTGTTGGTATTTCTGATAAGGTTGGTGCTGTCTTTATTAATTTTGTTGTTATAAGCATTACGGCAATAATCCGAGCAAAATTTTTTATCAGCCCTTCCTGAAAATGCTTCGTTACATTCTAAACATTGCTGTTTTTGCATGAGTTTTAGTTGAAATGATTGGAATGGTAAATATAAATATTTTTAACTATACATCAAATACTTACTTTTGAACTATAAATTTTGCTTAAAATGATGGACAAAAAAATTGTTACTTACTTAAAGAAAAACAATGTACTTACTATTGCTACATCAGTTAATAATCAACCTTATTGTGCCAATTGTTATTATGTTTTTGATGAACTTAATTTTCAGTTTATTTTTTTATCTGACGAAAGTACCAGACATATTGCTGAAGCCTTGGAGAATAATAAAATTGCAGGAACAGTTACAACCGATAATAAATCTATTGCTAAAATTCAAGGAGTACAGTTTGTTGGAGAGTTTATTGTTCCTGATGAGGTTGAACAAGCCGTTTTTTATGAAGTTTATTATACTAAATACCCATTTGCAAGAGCAAAACCCTCTAAAATTTGGGCAATTAAATTATCATTTATTAAAATGACAGATAATACCTTGGGTTTTGGGAAAAAAATACGTTGGGAAAGATGAAAAATTAAGAAGTTAAAACATTTACTTCGGCAACTCCATGAATAAGATATTTTCTTTTTGTAGTAAGTTCTTCACACAAATAACGTGTTCTTCTTTTTTCTCCTTTTTTAAAGGTTCTCTTATTGTTTAAAGTGAAAACAGTTCCGTGTTCTAATTCCATTAAGTGAACTAAGTTGTTGGTTGGGTTGTATTTGTTTAATGCTTTGGTTAACTGAGCATCCGCTTGTGAAGAAGCTTTAGGTTGCTTGGCATGTTTTATAACCATTGGCGTTAAATCTTCAGGAAATACTTTGTTTTCGAGTAAAACAATAAGCAATTCGGTGAACGTATTTTTCCATTCTTTACCATGCGGATTTACTTTGTTTTTGTATTTGTTCCACACCAATAAATGAGCAAATTCATGCGTAAGTGTAATTAAAAAAGAGTAAGAGTTAAGATTTTGGTTCACAGATATTTTGCAAAGATGTTTTCCTACTTCGCCTCTAAAATCGCCTAATTTGGTAGTTCTTTTTTTGGTAATGTTTAATATAAAAGGTGTTTGAGTAAACCAATTTTTTAAAATGGGCATACTTGCTTCAGGTACATATCTTGATAATATTAAACAGTCTTTTTCCGTCATCTTAGATTAAGAAAAAATAGTGTAAACAATCCAACTGGAAACATAAGCTAAAGCTCCCATATAAACCACTTGAATAATAGGCCATTTGTAAGATTTAGTTTCTCTGTAAACAACTGCTAAAGTTGCCATACATTGCATGGCAAAAGCATAAAATATTAGTAAAGAAAAAGTGGTTGCCCTGTTGTAAAGTCTGTCACCTGTTTCAGGATTTTTTGCTTGCAGCATTTTTTCTCTGATGGAAGTCGTGTTATCTTCATCACCAACACTGTATAAAGTTGCCATAGTTCCTACAAAAACCTCTCTAGCAGCAAAAGAGGTTACCAGCGAGATGCCTATTTTCCAATCAAAACCTATTGGTTTAATTAATGGTTCAATGGTTTTTCCTAAATAAGCAGCATAAGAAGCTTCTAATTTTTCTGAGGCTATTAAATTATTTATTTCGTTTTCACTTTCGTTTTCGTAAGCAGGTGACGCATATTTTTCTTCAATTTTTTCGAAGGTATTTCCCGGGCCGTAAGAAGAAAGCCCCCATAATACGATAGAGATGGCAATGATTATTTTTCCTGCTTCAAAAAGAAATACTTTTACCTTATTATAAACCGAAAAACCAATATTTGACCATTTTGGCAAACGATAAATAGGCATTTCCATAATAAAGTTTGTTTTCCCCTTAGATTTTAAAATCCACTTAAAAACCAACGCGGCAAATAATGCAGCAAGAAAGCCAATAAGGTAAAGTCCCATCATTACAATTCCTTGTAAATTAAAAATACCTACTTGCTGTTCTGCAGGAATAACCAATGCTATTAATAAAGTATAAACCGGAATTCTCGCAGAACAACTAATTAATGGAGCTACCATTATGGTAATTAATCTTTCTTTTAAATTATTGATAGAACGTGTACTCATTATAGCCGGAACAGCACAGGCAATAGAACTTATTAATGGAATGATAGATTTTCCGTTCAAGCCAAAAGGTCGCAAAAGTCTATCCATTAAAAAACTAACTCTAGACATGTAACCGGTATCTTCTAAAATGGTAATGAAGGCAAATAATAAAGCGATTTGTGGAACAAAAATTACAATTCCACTTAGCCCTGCTAAAATTCCGTTAACAATTAAGTCGCTTAACACACCTTTGGGAAGCCAACTTTCTACTAAACCGCCAAGCATGGAAAAACCTTCTTCAATAAGTTCCATTGGGTATGCCGACCAGGAGAAAATAGCTTGAAAAATAACAAATAGGATGCTTAAAAAGATGAGATATCCGTAAAATTTATGCGTTAAAATATTGTCAATTTTTTTGGTTCGGTCTATCCATCTGTTTGCTTCTCCACCTTGCAAACAAGCCGAAATAACAGTTGTTATTTTCTCATATCTTTCTGAGGGTGTTAGTTTGTCTGATGAAAAACTTACTTTCCTAAATTGGTAGTTAGCAACAATTTCTTTTAGTTCATTTATTCCTTTTTTAATACGAGCATTTACCGGAACTACAGGGATTTGTAATAAAACGGATATTTTATCCAAATCAATACACTGATTACTTTTTTGAAGTAAGTCCATCATATTTAAAACCAATACAACAGGTTTTCCTAAATCAATAATTTGGGTACAAAGGAATAGGTTTCTTTTTAAGTTAGTAACATCTGCTACTACAATAATTAGTTCATCATCATTAATATTTTTAATGGTGTTGGCAGCCACTCTTTCATCTTCAGCCTCAGGGTTTAAGCTATAAGTTCCGGGTAAATCTACTACTTCAATTTGTTGGTTATTGATATTGGTATAGCCTGATTTTTTATCTACTGTAACCCCTGGAAAATTTCCTGTTTTTTGAGTTAATCCCGTAAGGGCATTAAATAAAGAACTTTTACCGGTGTTAGGGTTTCCAACAAGGTAAATAGTTTTAACGGGTAGCTTATTTTTGGTTGATGAACTCAGTTTGGGTCAGTTTTTTCGATTAATATTTTTTTTGCATCATCTTTTCTAATGCTAATATAATTGAGTCCGGAAGTGATTAAAATAGGATCTTTTAAAGGAGCAATACGATCAAGTTTTATGTCTTCACCAACAATAAAACCCATGTTAAGCATTGATTCTTCTAGTTGTTCGTCAAGTATTTGAACAATTTGAGCAGATTCGTTTTCTTTAAGTTCATCTAATGTCATCAGCAATAGTTATTTAGATTTAGTCTAAATAGAGGGTTCAAAAGTAGATTAAAAAGCTGAGATTTTCAATGATTTTTATCAGAAGTTGTTTCAAGTTCAACCCATAAATTAAAAAATGTTTCTTTTTACAC
>CAMPHX010000229.1 GCA_946886085.1 uncultured Flavobacteriales bacterium
GATAGAAGCAGTATCCACACCAGCTTTTTTAAATATTGTTTTTAGTTTATCTTTTCTTTTTAAGAATGCTAATTCATAATTTTTTCTAACCTGTTTATCGGAAGAATTGGTCCAATTTAGCCGGTTGGTTTCGGCATCTAAAAAAGGTACTAAACCAAGGTCGGGTAAATTTTCTTCGGCTTTATCATAAAGTTGTAAAACAATCACATCGTGCTTTTTATTGGCAATTTTTAAAGCATCTTCATAGTTGTATTTGGCAACAAAATCGGAAATAATAAAAGTTGTAGCTCTTCTTTTAATGACATTATTTAAGTATTTGATTGCTAATTCAATATCAGTTCCTTTGCTTTCAGGTTCAAAGTCTATCAAATGTCTTATAATCATTAAAATATGGCTTTTCCCTTTTTTGGGAGGAATGAACTTTTCTATTTTATCCGAAAAGAAAATCACCCCAACTTTATCATTATTTTGAATGGCAGAAAAAGAAAGTACAGCACAAAGTTCTGTTGCTAATTCTTGTTTGCTTTTTTGTTGTGTACCAAAATATCCCGAACCGCTCACATCAATTAAAATCATAACGGTCATTTCTCGTTCTTCTTCAAAAACCTTTACATAAGGATGATTAAAACGAGCGGTAACATTCCAATCTATTGTTCTAATTTCATCTCCATGTTGGTATTCTCTAACTTCACTAAAAGCCATGCCTCTTCCTTTAAAAGCAGAATGATATTCTCCTGAAAAAAGCTGACTGCTTAATCCACGAGTTTTAATTTCTATTTTTCTAACTTTTTTTAGAAGTTCAGATGTAGTGTAATTAGACATAAAAAGCTAAGATTTTAAGATTTTTCTGACAAAAGAGAGCTTAGTTCAATTGCCAGTATTCTTATTTCTTTTTAAGGAATTTCAACGTTGTTTAAAATACCATTAATAATGTCTGTACTGGTTATGTTTTCAGCTTCAGCTTCATAACTCAACCCAATTCTGTGTCTTAATACATCATGACAAATAGCTCTTACATCTTCTGGAATTACATAACCTCTTTGCTTAATAAAAGCATAAGCTTTAGAAGCTAATGCTAAGTTAATACTTGCTCTTGGAGACGCTCCAAAAGTGATTAGGTTTTTATATTCAGCAAGGTTATAGTCTTCTGGATTTCTGGTAGCATCAACAATATTTACAATATATTGTTCAATTTTTTCATCCATATACACTTCTCTAACTACATTACGAGCTTTAAGAATATCTTCTGGCTTAAGTACGCAGTTGGGTTTAGGAAAACCAGCTTTAGAAATGTTATTTCGGATAATTATTTTTTCTTCTTCTTTTTTAGGATAATCTAACACTACCTTAAGCATAAATCTATCTACTTGTGCTTCGGGTAGAGGATAAGTTCCTTCTTGCTCTACAGGGTTTTGAGTTGCCAATACTAAGAAAGGTTCAGGTAAATGAAAAGTTTCTTCACCAATGGTTATTTGGCGCTCTTGCATCGCTTCTAACAAAGCACTTTGTACTTTTGCCGGAGCACGATTTATCTCATCGGCAAGAACAAAATTAGCGAAGATAGGTCCTTTTTTTACCGAAAAAGCTTCTTGCTTTTGGTTATAAATCATTGTACCTATAATATCGGCAGGAAGTAAATCCGGGGTAAACTGCACACGACTAAATTTTGCATCTATGGCTTTTGCTAAGGTATTTATAGCAAGCGTTTTTGCTAATCCAGGAACACCTTCAAGCAATATATGTCCGTTAGACAATAATCCAATAAGTAATCTTTCTGTCATGTGTTTCTGACCGATAATTACTTTGTCCATCTCCATAGTAAGCAGCGTTACAAAGGAACTTTCTTTTTGAATTTTTTCGTTTAATGCTTTAATATCCACATTTGTTGAACCTTCTGACGGAGCAGAAGATAAAGGTGGAGTAGGTGTATGTGCTTCTTCCATAATTTTTAGTTTTTAATGTCGCTAAATTAAGCAGCTAAGTTAGTTTATTCTTATGAAGAAGCAATGTCCGGTGTTAAAAAATGTTAAGAGTTAAGTTGTTGTTGCTCAGTAATTAACATTATTTAAGAAAGATTGTTAATTCTTTGTAGAAAAGCAATCGGTAATCAGTTAGAGTGTTTAAAAGAATTGTTAAAGTAAAAAAATTATCTTTCTAAAACAAAATCAGCGGTTTGTGTAAGTATGCTTTCTTTTCCAATACCTAAATCAACAGTTTTTATAAGTGTTTGATAACCTTCTGCAGTAATTTCTAAGATATATTTTTTGTTTCCTACTAAGGTAATAAAATAATGTCCTTCATCAGTTGATGTCGTTGAAGCAACTACTTTTCCACTTTCGTCTTTAAAATCAACTTTAGCAACAACAAATTCTTGTTCAGGGTTTTTAATTTCACCTTTTAAAATGGAAAGATTAATAGCTACACCTTCTGTTAAAACAGGATACTTACTCATGTCAATTCTATAAATGTCTCTATCTCCCATACCGTCTTTTCTTTGGTTAGAGTAGTAAGCTGTTTTTCCATCTGTACTTAACACAAAATGTAAATCATCATTTACAGTGTTTATCGGGTATCCTAAGTTTTGTGGAGTTGTCCAGGTACTGTCATCCTGAAGTCTTGTCATAAAAATATCATATCCCCCCATAGACAAATGTCCTTTAGAGCTAAAAAATAAAGTTCTTCCGTCTGGATGAATAAAAACTGAAATTTCATCTTCTGGAGTATTAATGGTGGAACCTATGTTTTTAGGTTCTAACCATACTGTATTAGATTTTTTTTGTGAGATGTAGATATCTCCTTTTCCAACAGGATTATTTTTTTTACCTGTTCTTTCACTAATAAAATAGAGGTAATTACCATCAGCAGTTAGTTGAGCAGAACTTTCAAAATAAGAAGTATTAACAGGCTTCTCTAAAGATCTAGGAGTGCTCCACTTACCTGAATTTCTCTTTTTTGAAACGAAAATATCTCCTATATATAAATTTCCATCATTACGGTAAATAAAAATTTCTTCACCACTTGGCGAAATACTTAGACAAGCATCATGTCCATCTGTATTAATGTTTCCTTCAATAGGATAAGCTTTTCCCCATTCATTGTTGACAGAGTCCCATTGTGCAATATAGATATCTTCAAAAAATTTGTAATCCCCTGCTTTATCGATCCCACCACCTTTGGTATCAGGTCTTCGCGAAGTAAAAATCATGGTTTTACCATCGGCAGTAATAGAAGGAGCATAATCTCCACCTCTTGAGTTAATATTATTAGATAGAATTTCTATGTTAACATCAACAGGATGTTGCTTCATTTTAATGGCATAATTTACCTGAGTAATCATTTTGTTTGCATCATTTAGCTTTAAATATTTTTTCTTGGTATTAGTTTTAAAATGATTAAAAGAAGCAAGAGCATCGTCTAACTGGTCATTTTTATGGTAAGCTTCTCCCAGTTTAAAATAAAGTTCATGAGCTACTCCTTCATCAAGGTTTTTTGCATTTAAAAAATATTCAACAGCTAATTCAGCATCGTTCATAGCTAAATAACATTCGCCAATTCTGTAATTAATCATAGCGTCATTGGTAAAGCTTGTCATAAGTTCTCTATAGATGTTTAGCGCAGCTCTATAGTTTCTGTCGCCCACAAAAGCATGGTTGGCTTCTGCCATTTTGAGCTTATAGGTTATTTTGCTCTTTTTTTTGTCGTTTTGAGCAAAAGTAACACTAGTAGATATCAATAATACCG